>JBEVTH010000007.1:26659-32423 GCA_041156085.1 Candidatus Nitrososphaera maunauluensis | reverse complement strand
TTTTGAAATATGGATACTCATTTTTAGTATCCTGATACAACTATATGCAAGATATATACGAGATCACAATAAGTATCTTAGCATATGAGTAGGATAATTTCTATTAATTATCATATTACATGTTCTTACGAGGTGAATGAATTCCTTTGAATTGGCGACTGCTTGCAATACCTGCAAGTGTTGTGCCACTGCTGCTTATGTTTCTATTTACTCACGTTTCACCTAGTGATATATTTGCAGTAGGTCTAGTTCCATTTATGATTTCTGTAGCATCTGTTATGGGCAAAATTATGTTACAGGCGTTTCGCTTCAAGTACTTTATTACTGAGTTTATTGGTCGAAATGTGAGCTCTACTGGTAGCATAATATCTGCTAGACTAGCTGGTGAGTTTGTAACACAAACAACACCGTCGTATGTAGGAGGGGAATTGGTGAGAATTGCATTCTTGACTAAGAATGGAGTGCCAGTTGGCAGATCAGCATGGGTTACAACCATGGAAATTATTGCTGACGTCTTCGTTGGCACCATGCTTGCGTTTATTGCTGGAGCACTCGCGATTTATAATGGCGGTGACTTTATTGGTATTGCCGTAATTCTTATAGCTATTCCAACACTCGCTTTTTGGTTATTGCTAGTTATATTTTCTGCAAAACGTAATATTCGTTTGCCATCTTTCACTAAAAAAATATTGAGAAAGTTGATATCTAAAGAAAAGGCAGATCGAATGATAGATTCGACAGATACTGCAATAGCAGATCTTTGTGAAATGAGTCGAGAAAATTTTAATTCCATAAAAACAGTGAAAGTTTTGATAGTAGGAATTGCTCTAACGCTTGCTGCTTTTCTACTTCAGGGAGTTTCATTTATGGTATTGGCGAATTCTGTCGGATTTCATATTGGTTTATTTGGATCCTTATTAGCAACTTCGGCCTCTACTGTGTTATCAACACTACCAATCACGATAGGTGGTTCTGGGTTAGCAGAACTGGGGATTTGGGCATATATTTCGAATCTAAACGGTATTCCGTCTTTCAAAGATGTAGTTAAAGATTCTCAATTAAGTGTAATTATTGCGTGGAGGATCGCGTCATATCATATACCACTTCTTATAATGTGGATAGCCTTGATGAAACTAACAGTAGGTAAAGTTTCTCTCCAAAATACAAACGCCACATTTCCTTCATTTGCACCTGATGACACTGCTAGTAAAAAAAAGACGGTTGAGAAACAATCAGATGATAAAAAGTAGAATAGCCGGCATCGTTTTTGTTTATTTATTGTTACTTTGACCACCTCATAAACTCATTCAGCACTGCTATATCAAACAACAAAATGAAGTATCATTTTGATGTCTGTCAAAAAGATATAGTTGATAATCTAACCATACTTATGTGCTTAACAATGCAGGATCTAGGTTGCATGGAAAATTGCAGAATCAATTCACTGAAGAGTTAATGACTGCTACAAATTATTATTATGTATATTCACTTGTGGATTCAGTGCTGTATAATATGGTCGAAGAACTTCGGAAAACATTATGCGATATTATTTAATTCTCTTCTTCGACCTCTTCATCAGAAGATGTCGGCGGCATATCAGATTCGACGTCCATCATCTGTAATTCCTGAAGTTCGAACCTGTAAATCGCATCCATTTCAAGTCCATATTTTTCTTTTAACAATTCGATAAGTTTCATGCTTAATGGTCCTTTAAACATTTTTATCTTAAATTCATAAACAAAACCCTTCATAAATGTGCTAATGTTGATTGATTTCGGAACATCTAAATTCTCGATAATAGTTCTATTGTCTGGTAAGGATTCATAAAGCTGTATGTCAATTTTAAAATCCTTTTCATAAATATCGAGGATATAACCTGTCCTTGTAAGAATCTCCGGTTGTTCAAATTGTACTGACCTGATCTCATCTTCCGCCCATGTCGGCAACGCTTCTTCCTCACTGGGTCTGGATGCACTTTTTGTTTTACCCATATTAGTGAATAACTTGTATTAACTAGATAAAAAGCCTTTTATCATTTATTAGGATTCTCTTAACTTAGCGGATTCCAATATAAAGTATTAACTATAGGGTCATTTCAAATGGAATGTCTGGGTCACATAAATCACACGTGTTGCCTTACAAAAAGTTGATGGCACAGGGGTGGTGGCGTATTTTACTATCAGCAACTGCTAGTACGTTAGTAATATCACCCATGGTATTGGCTTTATTTTCATTATATCGCCTGTATAAGCATAGAAGATAGTAAATAATAGAACAAAATAGGAACTAATAATATTCTCTCTACTACAGATATATATTGTATTAAATAATGTCTAAAATGTACACCTGAATCCCTATACACAGAAGCCAACGTCACATTAGGTCCAATAGCTTTGCCTCCATCTAATACGAATCTCTCAGATATTGTATTTAATACAGCGGACGCCAATAATACCTCTTGGAAGTAACCAAGGTAATACCACACGTAGCGCATCCAGGATATTATCTCTTATATACGTCTCTTTATTATCCATCTGAATATCATTACTGTATTATACAATATCCTGCTAAGGATAGCAGGAGGCTGAAGCGGCAGCGGCCTTAGAAAAATCATGATCTTCTATTGTAAGGACAGGAATACTAATTATTCCTATCAAATCCTTTTTCTTGGGCTGTAAGAAATTTTGATGTTTTGGTGAAATATGCTATTCCAAAGTATTCAATATTTGAATTTTTTTGGTCTGTTGTGAATAGTCAAATGTTACCTAGTAAGGGTCGTTTTTTTAGATCTTTTAACCTATTTCTAATAGTGACTCCTGTTACTCCAGCTGCAGTTGCGATATTATCTTGCGTTATATTCTCGCCTGTCTTAATGCATGCTAAATAGAGAACTGTTGCTGCGAGTGACATAGGATGTTTTCCTGCAGATATTTCTATACTATTGAGATCTTTCATTATACTCATTGCTTGACGTACCGTCTTTTCATTTAGATTCGCCTTATTTGCAACCTTAGCAATACACTTCATTGGATCGACCACTGGAATTTTAATGTCTAGTTCAAAAACCAATATTCTATATATCCTTGCTAGTTCTTTGCGTCTGATATTGCTAATCGCAGCAATATCCTTTATTGTTCTTGAAATTCCAATTTCTCTACAAGCAAGATATACAGCAGCAGCCAACACCGCTGCTATTGTTCTTCCCCGAACATATCCTCTTTTTTGAACCTTCCTATAAATATAAGCAATCTTTTCTACTGCTGCATCTGATAAACCAAGTTTATGTTTCAATATATTAAGTTCATTGAAAGCTTGTCTACGATTCTTATCTGTGGGTGTATAACCCTGCGTTCTATGATCCATAATTCTTAATCTGTTCATTGTAGTACGTGTGGCAGGATCTAATTTCTGTCCACTAGCATCCCTACCATTCCTTCCAATAATAGTAGCAAGTCCCATATCATGTCTTGCCAAAGAAGTGGGAATACCCGTTCTACTTTTGGCATTCATTTCTTCTACACTGAAAGCGTTCCATTCGGGTCTGTTAGTTTCTTCTATTTTGTCTGATATTACAATGCCACATATGCTGCAAATAATTTCTCCTGATTCAGGATCGGTAATGATAATATTGTCTTTACTACACATAGGACATGCAAGTATGGAAGGGTCTGGATATGTCCTACTCATAATGAGTTTATCATGATATATTAACATCATAATCAATATATAGTTATCAAGTGCAGAATAAAAAAGACGACAAAAATGGTTTCTGGTTGGTTCTATCAGAATTTTGTTATTTTGTTGTCCTATTTGTTAGCAAATATGAAAATAACTTACAATAGTCTGAAAAGCAATTGTATGTTATTTGGATAGTGGCAAAAATATTCTTGTGGTCTATGTATATTATTATATATCGAAACGTAGTACAGTTAATTTATTAATCTAGTCTATGGTTCATTTTTATCGATCGAATGTTAATACAATCCTAGATGCCGATATTGTCTTAATTGGCGTGCCAGATGAATCAAAATCACACGCCAAACGCAAGGGTACAAACAGAGCTCCGGATGTTATTCGTCTTGCCTCGAACAAATGTGAATTCTTCGAAAGAGATGGTAAGATTATTCCTGTCTCTCCTATGGGTGGGATCCTTGAAAATAAAAAAGTACTAGATTTTGGAAATATAAGAAGAGAAGAATTATATCAATTGATGGTTGATTTAGTTTCAAATAAAAAAGTGCCCATTATTATTGGTGGCGATCACTCTATTACTAGTTTAGCTTTAGAAGCAATCGGAAACGTCTTAGGTAAAATTGGTATACTTTATTTTGATGCCCATCCAGACTTCGTTTCATCAACAAGGAATTATTATGGATCTGTACTAACAGATTCGGCTACATCAATAGACTTTAAAAAAAGCATGTTAATAGGAACTAGAGCTGCAGAACCT
Organism: Candidatus Nitrososphaera maunauluensis; assembly: GCA_041156085.1. GTDB lineage: Archaea > Thermoproteota > Nitrososphaeria > Nitrososphaerales > Nitrososphaeraceae > Nitrososphaera_A > Nitrososphaera_A maunauluensis. The sequence continues at coordinate 27,973 of JBEVTH010000007.1, read as the reverse complement.
GAAGAATTAGCAAATGCAACAAAGGTTGGATTAGAAATTATTACTCCTTTGGATATTGCAGAGTTAGGGGTTTTAAACATTGCTAATAGGTTCATGTCTAAAGTTAATGACAAAAAATACGTTTCCATTGATCTTGATTGTCTTGATCCTGCTTTTGCTCCTGCAGTCTCAGTCCCTACTCCCTGTGGTTTATCAAGCATAGATCTTATTTACCTTGTCAAACAGGCAGTAGACAGTGGAATTATAGGAATAGATATCGTAGAACTCTCCCCTGATTTTGATGTTAATGACGTAACGGCTGATTTAGCAGCAAGGATACTATTGGAATCGATTGCATCTATGAGGTAGACTATCTATAAGGTATATAATGTATGTATAATATTTCTACGTGCATTGATATCAACGATACTTTTCCATATGTTAGTCTAAGAAAAAGAAAAAACATGTTGAGATTGGTGAAATGGTATTGATAGGATATGATAGATAAATGGCACATGATTTTAGGGAAAGATCTTTAGAAGGACATGAAATTCCTTCATTACGCCTTATTTTCATGATAATAGCAATCCTAATTCTTGACAATTATGCTGTATTCAAGTATTGTTGTAAACCAGAAATTATACATACGGGTGGAGTTATAACATATATCATTAGGTAAGAAGTTGTATGGGATATGAGAATGTTGTCATCGTTGCTATAGCGGCAATTGCTTTGTTATTTGGAGCTAAGAAATTGCCCGAATTTGCTAGGTCGTTAGGTAGAGCACAGTCCGAATTTGAAAAAGCGAAAAGGGAAATAAGACAAGAGATCGGCAATATAGGTCATGATAAGGAGATTGACAAAAGGACAAAGCTCGAAGACATAGCATCGAAGCTTGAAATCGAAAATATCGGTTCTCTTTCTGATGAAGAGCTATATGGGAAGATTCTTGAATCCATAAAGAGTGATAATCGTGATGCTGTAAGGTAGATGTACTCGGTAAAAGTTATACTCCCTTTCAGAAATGATCAATAAATAATAATGCAACCGAGACTTGTAAAATCCACGAGAGTAACAGAGTTAGCTAAGTGTAACTAAGTGATTACATGCAATAGGGTTGCATAGTCAAGAGGCTTTAAAGAAGAATGCTATCTACTCCTCAGGTGAAAAAGATGAATATCGGAATGCGCTGACTTTTGCTCCTGGGTATCGATACGTTATGTTTTGATATCTCATTATTTGTTTTACAGATTCCAATAAGAACAATTATTGTCTTTCTTAGGAATTTGTTTACAGTTAGTTGCATTGTGGAAATATGTTGATGTAAAGTCGAAA
>JBEVTH010000007.1:0-26559 GCA_041156085.1 Candidatus Nitrososphaera maunauluensis | reverse complement strand
ATTCATTAGTCATTGGTTGAGGCCCAATTCTGTGATTTCTGAGAATCCTATCACATCCATCGTACTGCTTATAGATGGAGCGGACGTAGTATTTAACACCTCGTAGGGTGAAAGTACGGGATAGGGCAGGAACACTTTGGCTTTTCTGGCTTCTGGGAGTAATCCTTACTTATGCTCCATACCATCCAGTAATAATGTTTTTAACAACAATCATTATTACTTCTGATATGCTTTTCCAATTCTTGTAATGAATAAATCGGTAGAGAACAGCTAAAGTTTCTGCAGACAAATGCACATTCGGATTTGTCATCCCTATCAAAATTTCTTCCCTTGAAGAATGAGTATCTTTGTAGCTTTTCCAACTGTGATTTATCTTCGATGATTGTAATTATCCCATTTGGGATAAACTGGCTATTTAACCAATTTGACATTTGATGAGAATCCTCTTCATTTTTTATTCCCTTTATGATCATTATCTCAATTGGAGACCGTATGTACATATACATTGATATAAGTAACTGGCCAAATCCAAAAGGATTTTCTGCTGCAAGTCTTGAACATGCTTTAAGAATTAACTCTGCCTTCTCTAAATATTCTTTGTTTTGGACAATAAAGTATAGCCTAAGCAGGTTAGAGGCAACTATCGAATTACCACTTGGAGTCGCAAGATCATAAAAGTTCTTCGTTCTGACAATGAGTTGTTCATGATCATCGGATGTAAGAAAGAGGGTACCATCTTCACGATCCCAAAAGTGTCGTAGTATAAAATTTGTATATCGTATTGCCTTTTCAAGGTATTCTGCATTAGGATAGATCTCAAAGACGTCCAGTAGTGCATTAATATAAAATGCATAATCGTCAATGTAGGCATTGAGTTTTGAAATTCCGTCCTTAAATGTTCTCTGTAATCTACCGTCGCTATTTGCAATTTTAGTTTCAATGAAATTTATTGCATTGAGAGCATGCTCAAGATACTTTTTGTCATTGGTAACACGATATCCTTTAGAAAAGGCAGATATCATCAATCCATTCCATGCGGTCAAAATTTTATCATCTCTTTGTGGCTTTACTCGATTTTCCCTTACTTCAAACAGTTTTTTAGAAGCAGCCTTTATGATACTTTCTATTGCATCCGGTCTCCTGCCATATTTTTGCGATAGGTAATTTAGCGATGTTACAATGTTGAGGATGTTTTTGCCTTCAAAATTGCCACCTTGTGTTACTCCATAGTATTCACAGAAAATGTCAGCAACACTTTCATCTCCCACAGAATTTGCAATTTCATTTTTTGACCATGTATAGAATTTACCCTCTTCACCTTCAGAGTCCGCATCCTGAGCAGAGTAAAAACCTCCTTCAGGAGAAGTCATCTCCCTAATGACATATTCAAGGATGCTCCGTAATACATGTAGATATCTTTCACTGCCAGTAATCTGATATAGTTCCGCATAGAGTTGCACCAGTTGGGCATTGTCATAAAGCATTTTTTCAAAATGGGGAACAAGCCATTTTTGATCTGTTGAGTATCTTGCAAAACCCCCTCCAATATGATCATGAATACCACCGGCAGCCATTTTGTCTGCTGTAAGTATAACAAACTCTTTGAAACAATTAATTCCTGAAATATTATAATACCGCAACATGAAAAGAAGATTGGAGGGATTGGGAAATTTTGGTGCCTGTCCAAAGCCACCATACACAGGATCACCCATTTGAAGTAATCCTATAGCTGCCTCGTCTAGAATTGTTCTGTCAATCTTAACATTTTCTGATTTGCCTTGAACATCTTTTGACGTATGTGATAAGGCTTGCATGAACTCGCCAGTTGCAGAATGAATTTCCTGCTTTCGAGTCTTGTATGCTTCAGTTAGCTGATTTAAAATAGTTATAAATCCAGGCATACCATACCTGCTTTGCTTTGGAAAGTAGGTGCCTACATAGAATGGCTTCTGATCAGGTGTCAGAAACACGGATAATGGCCAGCCCCCATTTCCAACAGCAAGTTGACAAACCCTTTGATATATGTCATCAATGTCAGGTCTTTCTTCTCTATCTACTTTTATATTGATGAAATTTCCATTCATTATTTCGGCAGTTTCTTCATCTTCAAAAGACTCATGAGCCATGACGTGACACCAGTGGCATGCGCTGTATCCTATGCTAAGAAATATTGGTTTGTCCTCCTTCTTTGCTCTCAGGAGAGATTCATTTCCCCACGGATACCAATCAACAGGATTGTATGCATGTTGCAAAAGGTACGGGCTACTTTCATTAATTAATCTGTTGGGTTTAGATTTAGCATTGTTATAATTACTGTGTTTTTGCATCGATAATATACAATTTGTAACAATAGTATTTAATATTAGTTGTATTGTTAATATCACATATCTAGTTAAGAAACGGATTCAACGATCTAAAGACAATTTTAAGAGATCGAAATCCTTTCTATTAATGAGAGTTCAACGATTGTGATTTTTAAATATGAACTAATAGTTATGTTATATGCTGGTGGTTCGAAAGATTCACTTCAAAAATATTGTTTGTTTTTTTGTAATGCAGGTAAGAATAACGAGATACCTCGTTAGATGTAGTATCTATCAGGTTGGTTCTAAAAAAACTAACTCTGTAATTCTATTAAAGCGCGATTAATTAAAGATGCAAACCCTACGTATTGTGTCAACATGGTGACTGCTGATTCAATTGCTTCGTCTCCTCTGAAGCCTTCGTCATATTTAGTTTCTATCATGCCTTTGTCAGTTTTTATAAATACTGTGAGCAATGAATAATTCCCTAGTGAAGTATCGCTCTTTGTAGTATACTGACGAATCTCGATGTGCTCAATAATAAATCTTCCATTCTTAATCTTGCTATCTGTTAACAGAACCACAGCTTTATCTATATTATTCATGATTAGACCAATGTCACTTACTTTGCTCATTTCTTTCTATAATCCAAAAATCTTACCCATTCAGGAAACCAAAGATTATTTTCGGAAATGCCTATACCTCGTGCAAGTATTTCAGGAGAATTATAGTATAAGGAATTAGCTCCAATTTCTTTTGTAATCTTGTCATTAAGTTCATCTATAGAAGATACTTGACCAACATACTTGTTTGCAATCAGATCTCTGTTTTGTGAGTAGAGCCCAATTTGTCTTCCATCTACTGTAGGAACATAACTTACAATAACATCGATACATTTCGCGCCTGCTTTACGCAAATAGTAAATCGTTTCTCTAGCTGTACTGCCTGTCTGAATGGTTCCCTGAATTGTTGCTATTTTTCTATTTTGAACTAAGTTTTTCATAACAAATTTGAGAGATTTACCTGTTGTAAGTAATTTGTTTTTACTTACCTGTTCAGAGAAATCTATCATATGATCTGAATCATCATACCTGTCCTTTATTATGCCCTCTGAAATTTCGAAAGTTTTTGAATATTTTTGATATTCGATGCTGAAACCTAGTGTCATGGGACGGGTGTAATCTGGTTCTGCATATGCTGAATCTATATCTAGTTCTCTCGCCATAGCATTTGCCTGCTCTTTACCAATGTTTTTTCTTATTGCATAGATACTTTTACCATTGACTACCGCGGCAACATGTGATTCTCGAATAAATTCAAATGGATCCATCATTAGCTTTGCACTTGTTGAAGTTGTCAGGGTCTCCATTCCATTTTCTTTACTTAACCTTATCAATTGGCCTGCTCTGACATCATTAAATTCCATGTCAATAAATGAAGTGCGCAACGAATTCTCTGAAGCGATGATATACAAATCTTTGTTCTTGTTGGTGCCGGCTACAAGTGGTTTAAAACCTGTACTATTTCTATAAGCATATATGTCATCATTTACTTTGATAATCAGATTTCCTCGTAAGTGCCTATCTAAGAATTGAGCTCCTCGGTAAGAGTCTTGCTTCTCTACTAATAATTTTGTAAAAATATGATAAACTTTAAAGAGCGAGTCTGAATCCTTCGCTAGTCCGATGTAAGGATGTAAATGTAACTTCTCTGTATCCACAAAAAAACCATCGAAGACAACATCTATTGTGCTCATACTACGAAATTGTGGAGATCTCTTAGAAAGATATCCAAGTCCATTATTGCCATATAGCTTTTCTTCGTGAGCCATTTTTGAAATATTTTCATCAGATAGAAGCGAGCCTTCTCTTCCTACTACTCCTTTTCCGACGATCATTTTCCAATATGCTTTACCTCTATGTTGAAGCATTCGCATCGAATTTGAAAGATAGTAAACCATGCTTTTGTCTGTCTGTGGAACTAGATCGTAAATAGCAACAATTCCAGCCACTTCTGTCTCAGATTCTGTCTTTCTTGATGGGATAAAAATCTTATCTATGATGGTTTATGCATTTTTGATTTCCAACAAGTAACACTCTATTAGTTTAGGGTATCCAAAATATTGAATAATAATAGTAAGAAACTATAAGGTTGAAAGAAATTAATGCGGGTCGTTCGTATTTTATAATATATTATGCTTATTGGCCTGATAGGCAAAGCCAATGTAGGCAAATCCACTTTCTTCAATGCATCTACGGAACACGGTGTACAGACTGCAAACTATCCGTTTACAACTATTGATGCAAATTTTGGAATAGCCTACACAAGGGTGAAGTGTGTCTGTAGAGAATTTGAGGTTCAGGATAATCCTGTTCATTCGATCTGTGTCGATGGCAGTCGATTCATTCCGGTAAAATTGCTTGATATAGCTGGTCTTGTACCCGGAGCTCATATGGGCAGGGGTCTTGGAAATAAGTTTTTAGATGATGCAAGACAGGCAGATGCTCTTATTCATGTAGTAGATGCATCTGGTTCTACAGATAGCGAGGGTAAACCAATTCCTGTTGGTACAGGAGATCCATTATTTGATGTTAAATTTGTAGAGGAGGAATTTGATTTCTGGCTTGCTTCTGTTGTCAGCAGAGATTGGAAAAAGGTTGCACGGGAGACCGAGGCTCAGGCACAAAAACTGGAACAGATGCTTGCAAAACGGTTATCAGGTCTTGCAATTGAAGAGATTCATATCGTTAAAGCTTTGGATGAAATGGGGTTACGTAATAAAAAAGCAACTCTTTGGAATGAAGAAGATATTTTAAATTTTTGTAAAAAAGTTAGATTAAGATCTAAACCAATTGTAATTGCTGCAAACAAAGCTGATTTACCAGCAGAGGATAACATTACAAAGATCAGAAATCTCGGTCGTGACGTTATTCCATGTGTGGCTGAAGCAGAGACCCTGCTCAGAAGAGCTGCAAAGAAAGGGTTGTTACACTATCTACCAGGTGATAATTCATTTGATATTAAGCCTGGAGTTCTATTGAATGAACAACAAAAGAAAGCTCTTGACATTGTACATTCATCAATAACAAAATATGGCTCAACTGGAGTACAAGAAATTATTGATCTAACATGTTTCAGACTGTTAAAAATGATCGTTGTTTATCCTGTTGAAGATGAACTGAAACTAATTGATAAAAAAGGGAATGTTCTACCAGATGCACGTTTGCTACCGGAGGGTTCAACTGCAAAAGATTTAGCAAACACAATCCATGCAGATCTAGGAAAGGGTTTTTTATATGCTATCGATGTTCGAAGCAAACATAGGCTGGGAGCAGAATATAAGCTTAAGAATAATGATGTTATAAAAATTGTTTCTGCAACAAGCAGGAGCTAACGTAATGATATGCTGTGTCTTGGAATAGAGAGTACCGCTCACACATTTGGATGCTCTGTCTTGGAATTTTCATCAGATAGGGAGAACATGGGCAAAGTGCTCTCAGATATACGTGATTCATATAAAGCACCAGATGGTACAGGAATTCATCCTCGTGAAGCCTCAAGACATCATGCTGAAAAATCCCCATCTATTTTGAAGCAGTCATTAGACAATGCAAAAATCTTGATCAAAGATGTAGATGTTATTGCTTATTCTGCTGGTCCTGGTCTAGGACCATGTCTTCGTATAGGTGCCGTCGTTGCAAGAACCCTTGCTACATTTTATAAAAAACCACTTGTACCAGTTAATCATGCTCTGGGACATATAGAACTGGGATCAATGCTGACAGGTGCTTCTGACCCACTGGTTCTGTTAGTGTCAGGAGGGCATACTATGATAATGTCATTTTTAAGGAACAGGTGGCGAGTATTTGGTGAAACCCTTGATATTACAATAGGACAATTACTTGATCAGTTCGGAAGATCTATTGGTTTTCCTTCGCCATGTGGTGGTAGGATAGAACAGCTTGCAAATCAATCATCTGGAACTTATTCCCATTTACCATACGTTGTAAAGGGAAATGATGTGTCTCTTTCGGGCTTACTTACCTCTGCAATAAGACTTGCTTTAGACAAAAAAAATGTATTGCCAGATCTATGCTATTCGTTACAAGAGACTGCATTCGCAATGATTACAGAAACGATAGAGCGGGCATTGTCGTTCTCGGGTAAAAAAGAAACAATGGTTGTAGGAGGTGTCGCTGCAAACAAGAGACTTGCAGAAATGCTTGAAAGTGCATGTAAGAGACTTGATGCAAATCTGTTTGTCTGTCCAATTAGATATGCTGGAGATAATGGAGCACAAATCGCTTGGACTGGAATACTTGATTACATCATGACAAAAAAGCAAGTGAGAGTTGAAAAATCCTTCGTTCGTCAATCATGGCGTGTCGATACTGTTGATGTTAGTTGGCGAAAATAACTCGTTAGCCGGTTTTATTTAGTTTTATCTGATTCTCAATTTCTCTTGACCATTTGCTTGTACTAAAAACGCCAAATTTGTATACCTTGTTGCCTATGCCCATAACAACCTTCTTTATGAGGAACCCTTCGGTCCTTACTGAAGATATCTTATCAAGGGAAACGTCTAAGACAACATTTCCTGTCTTTTTTGACAAAGTTGCCAACGTTCCCTCTGTCTCTTCAAAAATGATTCGCTGGTTTGTTAGGGTTAGTATGCCATTTTTCAAATTATCCTCTGCACAATCTTCCTGTAGAATTCTTTTTTCTCCAGATCTTGGTTGAGCGGGAGTCATTATTTATTTATCCTTCTTTTCGAGGATATATTGTTATTGCAAGATAATATATTATTAAAAAGAGGTGCAGAAGCTGATATTTATCTCATAAATTGGTACGATAAAAAAGCCATCTCAAAGGTTAGAACCCCTAAACCGTATCGTCATGCTGCCTTAGATAATGAAATTCGCAAATATAGGACCATTCATGAAGCCACTATGTGTTCTGCGGCGAAGGTAGCGGGCGTTATTTCACCTTTTATTTATTTCGTAGATCCATTACACTCTGAAATCATAATGGAGTTTGTAGAAGGAGAGAACATGAAAGACGTATTAACCCCCCAATTATGCTATAAAATCGGAGTTTATACTGCGTTACTTCATATTAATAACATCATTCATGGCGATCTTACAACCTCTAATTTTATTGCCAATAAAAAAATAGTTTTAATCGATTTTGGTTTATCTTTTTATTCTACCCGTATGGAAGACAAAGCAGTAGACATTAGATTAATAAAACAAGTTCTTAGTAGTGCACACATATCTATCTATGAGGATGCATATGAAAGCTTTACGAAAGGTTATTTGTTAGTAACAGGTGAAAAGAAAACGAATAAGGTTTTAAAAAACGTTGAAGAGATCGAGAAACGTGGTAGATATGCAAGAGTCGTATAAATATTTTCTGAAGTTATAAAATGAGCTCTTCTTGATCGAAGGCAACAATGTAACAACCATCGGAAATAGACTCGAAATATCGAATTACAAGAGAAGCTATATAGGGGTATATGGAATTTGTTATTATGGTTTTTATTTTAGCAATATTCCTACTCCATATGCGTAAACTTTGCTTTGTAAGTACTAATCATAATAAGTACTTGGAAATAAAGTCAGTCCTTCAGAAATATCTTATTCCTGTCGAGTTTTCTGAAATAACATTAACTGAAATCCAGTCAGATTCTATTGAAGAAATTGCGATAGAAAAATCTAAAGATGCATTCGCAGAAATATCAAGACCTGTTATAGTTGAAGATGACGGCTTATTCATTTACGAATTAAACGGTTTTCCAGGTCAATATTCATCTTATGTATATAAGACAATTGGAAACGATGGAATTTTGAAGTTGCTGAATAATTCAAAACATAGGTTTGCTGCCTTTAAATCATTTTTTGCATTCTGCTCCACTGCCAAGAATTCTTTAGGCTTCAAAGGTGAAGTAGAAGGAAAAATTTCCCATAATATTACAGAGGGTGGGTGGGGTTATGATCCAATCTTTATCCCCGATGGATCCAATTTAACTTTTGGTCAGTTACAGATGATTGGTAGAAAAAAAGAGTTTTCACATCGTTCACAGGCTCTCAATAAATTTGCAAAATGGTATAAGCAAAGATATGAATGAAATAATTCTGTCTATAAGAAAACAATCTGGGTCTATGTCGCATTTCTATATGAAACATATATGTCGTCATATTTGCAGAATCCGTAAGTAAACACTTATTGTTACTCATGGGTTGATCTAGATTTATCTCTTATTGAGAGCCTTTACTTTTTGTTCGCTAATGCTCCACCTAATAAAAACTCATAAAAAGTCGGTTACTTTACGATTATTGTTCCTCTCATCCATGGATGAATAATACAAACGTACTTATATGTTCCGGCCTTTTCAAAAGTGATGGTGAATGTGTTTGCAGATCCGGGAAAAGATTGTTCTTGGCCTTTTGGGAGTAGCCAACCTGAATTAACGTACTTTTCACTACCTGTCATGGTATAATGCGAATTTGGACTCATAAATTTTACATTATCCTTTGAATCAATTGCAACGGGGTTAAACACTCTCCCATTAAGACCTATGACAGTATTGATTCCATTCTTACTTGGCAGCAACATTGGTTGGCTGTTAAAGCTATGAGCTAAAGGCCTAAATTGCGTAGTATTTGGAATAGAAAACTGTGCAACGAGCCCAATTTTGGATTTATTGTCTAATATGAATGTAACAGTATGGGGTTCTGCCACGGATGTTGGGTTGTTCCAAGTTACGTTCTGGCCCACTTTGATCTCTGTTTCTTTTGGAAAGAATTGATCTTGCACAGCAGCAACATCTCCTCTTCCAGCTTGTACTTTGGACATATTTCTCGTTGTATTCGTAGGGTTAACTTTGACTGCCGTAGAATATTTACTAATAGTTACTGCTTCTACTCTATGGATGAAGAATGTTTGATTTATTGCTGGTACGCACATAGCTACTATGAAAGCTACAATTGTCATTTTTCGGTGGTATCTTGTCAACATTGATAAAACATTAATACCGGGCATTTATCTTCGTTTTATCTTATGTATATATATACTCTAGTGCAGTAGATGCTTTTTATATAAAATATAAACCCGAGGTTCATCTATATGATTTTACACATGCTCATGATGCGAGAAAGATGCTTGCTAAATAAGTTAAATTGATATTCTTATGCATACTGTAGTAGAGTAGATATCCAGGTGCCTAAACACTCTGTATGGAGATTATAACAAAAATTACTACAATAAAATGACACTTACTGAATAGCATTCATTATCGCAATGAAAATCAGATAATATGAGAAGTGTAATGAAGATATATCTCTAAGAGATAATACCCAGGATCCGCTGCCTATGGTATTACAAAATTGCCAATACCTCTGATATAAGTTCTAAGAGATATAGGTGTCTGCTGCATCAAATCATCTCAAGAGGTGGTTGCTTATTTGGAAAATCCAATAACCCACTTTACCGTAACTTTTTCTTCTTGGTGTCACAAATTTTTACCTTCGTTTTTCCCCTTTACCATTTCCATAACTTGAAAAAGGTTTAGTCAACATTACTTCGTTCATTAAGTTTCAATGACTTGGTTTGAACGCAGAATACGGCTAGAGACCTTATGATAGACAATATTGCATGGTTTGCATATACATAGGGTTTTCTTTTCTATATCTATTTTCGGATAGGCCATACCTAAAGAGTGTGAGCAAAAATTCTTACAACAGGTCAAAGTTAGATCTTTGTATGGGAGATCTACCCTACAGGGTAGCTATGAATCTAATGTTTTTTGACATCATCAGAATATGATAATAATAGCCTGAGAGTACGTCGTACTTAGTTTCAAAATAATAAAAACTTTGTGCAAAATGGCTCAAAAGTAGGTCTACTTTTACCATATATCCATATAGCTAGAAGTATAGACGAGATTTAAACGTCCTAATAATAATCCAACTGAAACCTCTTATGAAGAAAAATTCTATGGGAGAACCAAATAATTACAGTGAAAAGATTATTCTACTTGAAGCCATTTTATTCAACTGCTACCTTTGGTGCATATTTTAATAATAGACTATCAAAAAATTTGTCAAATTTGGTGTTGCTTATTATATCATCTGAGTAGATTCCAAGTGCTACAACCTTGCCTTTCTGGTAATTCAACTCATAGGTTGCGATTACTGGCTTAATATGTATAAGATGGTTTGTTATTGCAGCACTATAATTTAGCACAATCGTGTCATTATGATTAGTGACATATTGTTCTTCGTGTGGTCTATATCCAAACGGATCATTTGTAAATCTGCTGATGCATTGATAACAAAGATAGTTACTTCCTATCCATTGTGACGTTTCTTGTTTCCATCTCTCAGCTACACTTTTCCATGCAGACTTTCCATTAAATGCCCACCAATGACCTTTAACTAATGTTACTGTTTGCGTTTGTTTATCATATTCTACTTGAGCAAAAAATACATTGCCATCAAGTATAATCACGGTGCCGCCATTTACTACAAATTTCTTCAGATTGTTGTATTCTTGCTGAGTGACATACTCTTGATGTCCAAGTATCACAATATCATATACATTATTCTTTCTGTTTTTAGTAAAAATAGATCCATTGTCAACACTGGCATCTGTAAGGAGTGTGATATTGGAATGCGGATTTATTAACTTTATATTTTTTATAAGCCTGAGCATTGCAAAATCAGCTGTTCTTACATCTTGATTGCCTATCCTTTTTGATAACAGGTTAAGATTTCCCGTGACATTTCTTCCCGAAGGTGTATTGGCGTATAATTTGTAGAAGTTATAAAATGAATTATCATAAGCCGCAGCAGTAAACGTAGGAGCAACAAGTGCTATATTAAAGTCATTATTCAATATACTAGTCACTGGATTATTTTCACGAGCTGATGCTTGCTTCCCCGTCTTTGTCTCATACGTGTAGTATGTGTGATTTACATTTAATACAAGAGAAGATTTCGTTGAATTATTCCCTCTGCTTCTTTGCACAATCAAAAAAGAGGAGGGAACACGAGAAGAAGATGATGATTTTACTAATGTTGGATGAGTATTATTGCTTACAGAAGTCAGAGATACTAACGAATGATTTACCAAACTCTTGTCATTAAATTGGTGGAATGTTGCAAGCTCTGCAAACAACAGTTTATTGTTTTTTAATAAAAGCTGTGGCAGAGGCGATATCATAGTAGTTATAATGGTAGCAATTACTATTACAGGTATAGTATATCTTGATATTTTCATAACTTATTTTTATTCATCTCCTTCCGCTTTTCTACGTTGGTATGCTCAGATATAACTAATACGTTTCAGCAATTATAATGTATTGAATTGCATCAACTGTTCACTAATTGTTGCCAATTCAGACATTCTCTCTGGATGTCTTAGTCACACAAACCTATCTCCATATTTGGTAAAAATATATTATACACAATATTTGTTTTTTTAATTTTGTTTCGGAGAAAATCATAAACCCTGAGGAAATAATTGTGATTGATAAGGAGGCTTCAAAATCTGAAAAAATGTGCAAATTAGTTACCATCACTGTATCAGATATATACCGGGAATTATCTGTAGATTCTTAATAAAATAAATGGTTTCTATAAGAAATCCACCTGAATGGAGTATTGAACCAGTTCCATCGAGATACAGATTTCTGCGAGGAATCGATTACTTTGTCCTCTGGTCAAGTCTAGGAGTTGGGTTGTTAGTTTTCTCTGCAGGTTCTTTTCTTACGGCAGCCAGATTCACTGATGCCATCCTTGCAATTATCATTGGTTCAGTTGCGGGCTCTTTACTTTTGGCTCTTGCAGGTAAGATTGGAAGTGATCATGCAGTTCCTTCATTAATAAGCACAAGGCCATCGTTTGGTATTCATGGAGCCTACCTTCCAGCTATGCTAAATGTAATGCAGCTTATTGGATGGACAACATTTGAAATTATGATTATGTCAAAGGCTGCAGAGATGTTAGCAGGCAAGCTGATACCGTATTATATTTGGACCATTATTATAGGAACTTTTGTTGCACTTCTTGGTATCTCTGGCCCGCTCACAGTGGTAAAAAATTGGCTGGGAAAATTTGCCATATGGATATCATATGCGTCATCAATAATTATAATTATACATTTGTTGACAGCAGGAAATCTATCAAAAATATTATCGTCGTCAGGCTATGGCGGTAATAGTGTGTCTTTCTTCTCCGCATTGGATATTGTAATAGCTATGCCAATATCCTGGATGCCACTTGCAGCTGATTATAACAGGTTTTCCAAGAAAAGCAAGGGCGCATTTAAAGGCACATTTATAGGCTTTACGTTAACAAATATCCTGTTTTACTTTGGAGGAGTAATGCTTGGTCTTTCCGATGTTGTAGGGATAATTGCAGCTATACAATCAATATTCTTTGGATTTCTTTTATTAATACTTCTTGTAGATGAGGCAGATAATGCATTTGCTGATGTTTATTCAGCTGCAGTTTCTACACAAACTATCTTTAGAAAAATTAAGCAGGTTTATCTGATAATTGGATTTACCGCTCTTAGCATTATTCTTGCCATGACTATATCAATAGCAAATTATGAAACATTTATTCTCTTAATTGGAGCAGTATTCGTTCCATTATTTGGAGTTGTATTGTCAGACTATTATATTGTAAAACGTCGTAGATATACAGAGTCTATGATGTATGGTGCTACTGCTGGTAATAGTAACAATGGTAGTAACAGAGCTGCTTTAAAAATCGGATTGCCTGCTATAATAGCATGGTCTATTGGCGTATTGCTGTATTATCTTTTGTCTTCACTCTCTCCTATTTATATCCCTAATTGGCCTCCTATAGGAGCAACAATTCCAAGTTTTATTGCATCTGCACTACTTTATGCAGGTATGATGTATTTTACTAGACAGAGAGACTATTTATTAAAGAAAGCCAGACATACTAGCTGAGGAGTTTAAGGACGCTCTTTAATTCTTTATCTATATATCCATCTATCATTTGTATTAGTAGTACCATTAGCGATAATTTGATATAATATGTATAGCTCTATTGACAGTAGCCAGCCTCACCTTTAGTAATAGTTCTTGATGATCATTGGATAAGCACACAAGAAATTAGGACAAAAATTTCGATTGATGACTTATTATTGTAAGTAGTAGTTACATAGAGATAATTATTGCTTTGATTGCATACGATATCACACACCTTCAAAACATTAAATCTATTATGATGTAGATATTTTATTTCAGATGAAAATAAACTCACCTCCCGAACAAATTGGATAAACATTTGTGAATTACCATACGAAACATTTGCATGTGGATGTGTTGCACTTGCTGCTCCTCAAGATATGGACGATCACTCCAATTTCTAATATCGTACCTATTCTCATATGTTGGTTATCTTCTTTGCTTTTAAGACATCGTCAGCCATCCTTAACGTCTTTTGATCGATGTAAGAAATTATATGATGTTTTTAACCTACTCTCAATTCATTATCATGACAAACAGCAGTATATCATTAACGAGTTCAATGAATTTTTATAGTCAGTAATATATAGGTGAGTTCTTTTCGATCGAATCTGAATGTTGATAGAAGCAACCTGTCAACTACTAACCATCACAGAAAATATGACTCAAAAATTCATTGATGTCGTGTGTATAGGTGTATGACCGACTTCCTTTTACTATAAGGAAAAGTGCACCACTAGCATGTTGAAACAGCAAACCCTGTTTCCTAAGATCGTTTAATTTTTCCACTATCTCTTTCACGGTCTTCGCAATTTTCCTACCGTCTGTTGTTGCTAAATCAATGACAACGCTGTCATCATTATAGTCCAATATTGCATCGATGTGGTTATCTTCAATCATCTTTTTTCATTTAAGGTAAATGAATGAGAACTAGAAGTTATGCGTTTCCAGTCGCCCTCAGAATTGCATCGATAGTACTTTGGCCTGTCCTATATCTGTTATCAAACATATACTTTGTATTAGCGTCGTTTACTGCTATTATGGGATACATTAATCGTTTTTTTGATTCTAGTGATTTTAGCCTTTTTGCACTAGAAGTTGTTTCCTCTGTCCCCCGCATATGTATTATATCTTTGATTTATGGGCAAAAATATGTAACTCGGCACCATCATCACTCAGGATATGCGGTCGAAATTTAAGAACTTGCTGAAACACTCTTTATACTCTAATCGTTTCTCCTTTCCATGCGAAAGTGATTACTCCTTCAGAGGAGAGGAATGCGGCTATATCATCCTGAATCGATAATGGACTTGCTGAACACAAATCTATCTCAGCACCTAACTGCTTTGCAGTCATCACCAAAACAGACGTTTCTTTTGTAAAAGTAAACATAGACTGCTAATTTTATCAAGTATTGCCATATGATTAGAAGCCCAATCATGAGAAAGTTTTCCGTTTCTAACGAGTGTGAAATCTGATGGCACTTTATTAAACAAGCAATATCTAGAGACAGGATAAGCTATTAAAAAATATAGCAACAATATAACATGACTGATAAAAAAACTCTATTGATCGCTAGGATATACTGAATCGTAGATATATGATGTTCGCAGATGTAGGTAATAATTTGTTATTTTTTGCTCGTTCTGTAGTATTTTCTGTCTGGAACAAACGTCTTACAGCTACAATTGCCGATCAAACATTTCATTTTATCTTTACTAGTGTTCTTGTCATGATCAATCTTTTGATGTTTACATCTGAGACATCTGACAAATAGATCAGTTTCACTATTCATTGCTTAAATCTAATTTTTTAGCTTAGGAACCAGTAATCCCATTAGCAACAAGTACTGAATAACAACCAAGACCACATTGTTCACAAATGGGTTTTAACCCTTTGTTGTCTACACTTCCTATACAGCATGGCTGCTTTACCCTTCCCATATGGTCCAATGATAGTATAGCCCAAGAGGGACATTGAATAGGCGTGGTGCCAACTCCTCCCCAATTACCTTTCATCAATGTTAGTTGCTTTTCACTATTAATCACAAAGTCAGGGTATTTTCTTCTTAATTCGATAATATCATCAACCATACTGCTGCGCTTCTCTCCAAATGGGATCCATAGCGGATCTTCTTTAATAAATGGTGTATGAAACTGAAACCCTATCTTGTTTACTGTGCCCATCCACTCTTCTACTAAATCTGTTATAGTATTATAATTTACGGAATTGATTGTCATTGTAATCCAGATATCTTTCCAGGCGGGTTTGCCATGACGGTCCGGACCTTTTGTGTAGTCCAAAATATTTTGTTTAGTCTTTGCATATGAACCATTTCCTCTTATGCTATTGTGTACTGTTTCTGTTCCATCCAAAGATATCCAATAAAAATATAGATTTTCAAATCTTTTTAAAGGATACGTCCCATTTGTAACAACACATACTCTTCTTGGCATTTCTTCACAGAAAACCTGTATTATGTCCGGACGCATTGTAGGTTCGCCACCCACCAAAGTTACAATGTAAATACCATGTTTTTTGAAAGTGCTTTTGATTATTTCTCTCCATCTTTCTGCACTAAGATCTTGGTCATTGTCCTTTCTGTTCAACCACCAATAACAATGAGTGCAATGTAAGTTACAGACGTTGATAATATCTACTGAACCGTATAATGCTGGCTTTGCGTGCAAAAGTTTGATACTAACGTATTTTTTAAATATGCTAAAATAAAAGGGTGTTTCATGAATAATGTCAGTTATACCTCGGCCATAAATTAGGTCTACCATATACGCAATATAACCATGAACTATGCTAGTAAATAAGTTTACTTACTTTGAAGACTCCAGTCTTTCGGATAAAATATATGCTGATTTTTATGCTATTGGTAATCTATTTCTAATACAAATACTAAGATTTCACTGCAACTTATTGTTACTTCAAGTCTATCTTATACTATCATTTGGTAGTGTATTTCCAAAAAATCTATCATTGCTATCATCACAGATATTTTTCTATGCATCAATCTTGAAAACTCTACTATGAATTCAAAGAAATTGGAATTTACAAAATGTTATGGTGTAGAGACTGACTAACTAACTAGGCAAATATCTTATAGCTATATCTGACACTAACTTTGGAATTAGTCAAATAGTGAATTAGCTTGTAAATATAGGATTGTAAAAAGAGCCAAACAAGAAAAAGAGGGAAATTTTTGGAGGATAATTTACGGAAACTTGGAGTGTGATTCTAATTTCTTAATATTGTCGAATATAGATTCACATTCGCAGTGACCGTCTATTCTCACTTGACGTCCGCATTTTGGGCATATAGACAAAGGCACCGGCTTTTTGTTGTCATCTTCATATTCGAAGAGTATGGCAGACATTGAAATTATACCGTGAACAGCATTAATAAATTTTTACTTAAAAATAGATTTTTGTTACATTTTATAGCGAATTACAGAAAAGGATTGTAATGTATTAGATGTCTCTCATACTTATTTCAAAGTTATGTTGGATCCCACTGCTATAAAATAGTCTAATGCTTCTAACTTAGGTATACTATTAGGTCTAGATATACTCTGCTAGATGACTTCAGCCCAGTAGCTTTCAGAATATTTATTTAGAGCATCATCGCTATTCGATTCTCTACCATTAGCATAACTAACATTTGCCATAGTTACCTCGAAACTAGTATTTTCTTCTCCTCTTTCCAATTTATTTAAACGCTTATTCATTTCAGCCGCAACTACGTCTTTTGGTAGCGCACGGTGACTCATTTGATTATGGGCTTCGACCATCAATGCGAGGGCCTGTTGTGCAGAAATTCTTCCTTCTTCATAAGAAGACGATATTCGTCTGCAAATGGCGTTCGCTTGAGTATAAATTTGCTTATGTTCACATAATGTATTTTGTTTTACTAAATTTCGTAGAATGGCACGTTTCTTAAGATCTATTATTACAAGTCTGTTATATCTTTTCCGGAGATTTTCATTTGCGCTCGAAGGAGGAATTGAAGAAGTATCTGAGGCTGGTTCCATGATAGTCAGATTCTTGTTGGAATTCTTTTCATATATTTGTTTTATTTGGACGACTGCCTTAAATGGTTCAGTTATCATCGCTCAGAATAGTTGGGTAGGTTAGTCAACTATAATAGGAGTGTTCCTGATGTCGCACTCGCTTTCTGGAGATTGTTTAGTAATAGGCTATGTAATTTATCTTCTTTATTCGAAGCATTGCATTCATCTATGCGTATTATTAATTTATGTAAATATACAATATCTAATTAGTCCCAATGTAATCGAAATGTCGAGACCAACATCAATACCAATATATGATCACGAACTACAGAGAAAGGAACTTACAAATGAATAGTACTACTACTATTCTTTCTACATTCACCTACAATTAGCTTTATTTCCGTATGGGTTTGATATTTACAATCCTTATATTAATTTGCCTGCTGCTACATATTTCTGAGTATTAAGACTAAGGCTCAAAAGGAACTTTGGGTCAGCCAGTTATAAGAGAGATGTTACAGTCATTAAGTCGTTATCATTATGCTAACTAGGCTTTCAATATTCAATATTTCTGAATCTGAAATCTGCATACCATGCAGTAATGGAGCCCTTTGCTTCAAAGAGAATATTTGAGTATGTTTTATAGGTAATTCGGGAACAAATTTTACCAGTTTTCCAAATACTATTTTCTTATAATAATTGTTTTCAATACATATTTTCCTTTCAACAAAATTCAACTCGGATGGTTCAAAAGTTTTTTCAATTGTGCCTATGCCAATAAAAGTATCTTCATCTGTAATATCTATTTTCTTTAGAAATATTAATTTTGACCCTTTTGACCACTCTCTTCTAAGTTTGACATAATATATGGAAAGTCCAAATATATGATTTGCAATTACCTCTTTGGTTATCCTTATTATGTAGTTGTTATTCTCGAGATTCAAATAACATGATGTAGCCAGAAACAATAATAAAAATTGCATGGTTTTTATTCAGGAACTGTCTATACCTTTGATGATCATATAAAACCAGGTTCAAATTCTGGTTTTTATTTGGCGGAAGAAATTAATATATAATGACAGAGATTTTCAGGGCTTATGCAAGTTAGTGGCAAAGTTCTGATCTGCGATTCTATTGATCATGTGGGTATTGACAGCTTGAGGAGAGCGGGAATGACGGTTGACTACATGCCAGAAATCAAGGTAAATGAATTAATTTCCTCCGCTAAAGACTATCATGTTATTATTGTTAGAAGTAGGACAAAAATTACTAATGAGGTTATAAATTCGGCGACTAATGCAAAAATCATTGCCAGAGTGGGTGTCGGTCTTGATAATATAGATGTCAAGGCAGCTGAATCTAGGAACATTCGTGTAATCAATGCAGCGGAAGCGGCTGTAAATGCAGTATCAGAACTTACTGTCGGACATATGATATCCCTTGCTCGCAGCATTCCTTATGCAGTTGCAGAAACAAAAAAAGGGGATTGGATAAAAAAGAATTTAATTGGTGTAGAACTTAAGGGCAAATACCTGGGAATTATTGGAGTTGGAAATATAGGTAGGAATGTTGCACGAATAGCAAAAGCACTTAGAATGAATTTGATTGGTTATGACTTATATCCGATAAATAAAGATTTTATCAAAGAGGTTGGTTTGATTACAACTGACCTTGATACTTTAGTCGAAAGCGCCGATTTTATTACTTGCCACGTACCTTTAAATCAAGATACAAAATACATGTTTGATACACACCGCTTTTCTAAGATGAAATCGACCGCTTACATTATAAATACATCACGTGGCGAAGTTATTAACGAACAAGCATTATTTGAAGCTCTAACCAATGGCAAAATTGCTGGCGCAGCTTTGGATGTATTCGAAATAGAACCACCAATTAACAAAATGCTACTAGAATTGCCGAATGTAATTTGTACACCACATATAGGATCCCAAACCAAAGAAGCGCAGGAGCTCGCATCGATGGTAATAGCCGAAAAGGTTATCCAGATCGTGCGTGGAGTCATCTAGACATGATATAAATCCTTCATGTATTGTTTCAGAACGAACGAGTACATAAATAATTACACATCTACTTGCCTACATTATGACCAAGGATGTTATTTCGCCTGCAATCTATCATCAGATTCAGTCCCATAAAAATAACAAAAATCAAAATGATCCTTCATTAATAATCCAAATTCTACAGCTGACGTGATTTTTTTGGCTCAATAGCCTTTGTAGTATCATTTCATGATATGTATTTTCAGGTATCAAGACCTTAATTGATGACTCAGATTTCAGAGCATCATTATTATTATTATAGTATGTCAATTAACTTATAGGAATGTAGCCTGATCTTGGAATTGGAATCATCAATATAACTACACCGTTTTCGTACTTAGCTGTTCCAATTACTTTTTCACCATCTGTAGTCGAGATCGGCAACATTATTTTCCTGTTGATTTGAAGAGGTCTTTGTCTGTAATACTGCGTTCCATGGTATTCATGTTCTTCTCTTTTAGCATGAATCGATAGGATATTTTCTACAATTCTAAGGTTGATGTTCTCCTTTGTAAAACCTGGCAAGTCGATTTTAAGGATCAAGTCATTTACATCTTCAACCATATCTATGGCGGGCATAACAAATTCAAAGAATCCCCTTGATCTCTTGCTTAATTCTTGAGTTAACTCCCAAGTCATACCATGTATACTTTATACGAAGAGACATTAATATGTTGTATTTGTCTATTTTTTGTTCCCGGATTAATGATTGTGGTTACATGGATATTGAGTTAGACATACATTCATGACTAAATAAATGCCTTATATACAGATATTAAGGGTATCATCAATAGAAATGAACATGAATAGCTACATGGGTGCGACTTGGACCAAAATGTGGAAGTCTAATGCCGATGAATTAAAATCCAAGTGCATTTTATGGAGAACAGAGCCGACCATTCATAAAATTCAAAGACCAAGCAGGCTTGATCGTGCACGGAGGTTAGGATACAAGGCAAAGCAAGGAATAGTCGTAGTACGCTCTAGAGTAGGCAGAGGAGGAATGAGGAAACAGAGGCCAGTTTCAGGGAGAAGACCGAAACATTTGGGTGTGGTCCATATTAAACAAGGAATAAGTATGCGTAAAGTTGCTGAACGGAGAGTGAACGAAAAGTTTCCTAATCTGGAAGTATTGGGTTCTTATTACTTACACAAGGATGGTATGTATCTTTGGTATGAGGTGATTCTTGTAGATCCAAATCATCCATCTATTTCAAAAGATAAGGAAATGCGTGGTAGACTCAAAGCATTTGCAAAATAGTCAGATCCTTGGCTAAACACAAATAGAGTCAGTTTGGCTGCTCTTGTCTTACTAACTTTTTGACTGACTCAATTATTTTTCTAAGTTCTTGGAAGCCTGTATCTTTATCGAAAGTGATGTAGTAAAAGTTAGTTTCATGCGATAATGTCAATATATTGACTTTTTCATTTTCTGTAAAGGTATAGTCTGTTTTGCCTATAGATGGTTCAAAGTTTTTTCTTAACTGGTTTCTTGTTGCCTCAATAAAGAACTCATTTCTAGCCTCATCAGGTTTGAATAATGGTGTCACATCTTTGCGTAATTGTCCTGCCAAGGTTCGTCCAAATTTATTTATTACCCCAACATAGCGTACTTTTGATGATAAAGCAAGGAGATTTCGACAATTTGTTCTGTGTTTTTGAATCTCTTGTTGCGATGATTCTAAGGTAGTCATAATAAGGTTACTACATATTAACATCATAAATATATTCTGGTATGAATTAAGGTGTGATGATTTTTTGGAAATTTTATTATCTATTAATATGGTGTTTCTAAACGTTATTTTAATAACCATGTAATGCGTAATACTTTATGAGTAAATGTGAGTAACAACAAACAATTCCTCATGAACCAAATACTATGGATGGGAATTTCTTTTGGCATTAGCATTGCTATTTCTTTATTATTACCATTTCCCATATCTTTAGCAGCTATATTCGGCGTTTTCATCTTGCTTAATTTCTATATGAGAAAGAGAATGATGAGAAGAATGGGAATGGGGGGAATGTTCGGTTCAATGTCATCTTCTTCAATGTTTGGAGATAATTCATTAAAATATTATTGTATGAACTGCGGAACAAAGCATAAAGAAGCTGCGTGTCCTAAATGTGGTTCAAAGATGAAAAGAGTCGGATCTTGACGAGATCAATAAGATTGCTTTATCCTTTTTACCTAACGTTCATTTAGGTAATCCATAAGGTTATAATTTCATCCGCTTAAAAAGACCAACCTGTCTAGTTTTAACAAACCTATGGTGTTACAACCGAAGCTTATTGAGTTAATGACTCAGCAAAAGATGCTACAAATAAACCTTGAAAATATGCTAAAACTTGTGATTTATGATTGCATCAACAATATCATTTACAATCCCTGCTACTCTTTGATTATTGACAATTCCTGTAACAAAATGGGGCTTCCCTCCACCTCTTCCATCTCTACTAGATATTTCCCTAAATAATTTATTGCAGTCAATACTCGATAATGATTCATTTCTAGCAATTACAATACTTGCAGAGGCATTATCAGACGCCTGATCTATGTTCGCAATAACTACTACAGTGTTCTTTTCAGTTATTTTTTTGCCTGCATATGAACGGATCTCAGACTCTATTAAGCCAGAGAATATACCTAGAATTACATTTATTTTACCTTGATCTCCCTTATAGGGTATTATATTATCAAG
This sequence comes from Candidatus Nitrososphaera maunauluensis, assembly GCA_041156085.1. Classification (GTDB taxonomy): domain Archaea; phylum Thermoproteota; class Nitrososphaeria; order Nitrososphaerales; family Nitrososphaeraceae; genus Nitrososphaera_A; species Nitrososphaera_A maunauluensis. The sequence goes on along the minus strand of JBEVTH010000007.1, from coordinate 4,471 downwards.
CTTTTCCTTCGTTATGTTTTTTAATTTACTAATATATGTTTCGTTGTCCGCTTTTAATTTTTTTATCGTATTTTCTATTGTGTTAAAGTTTGCCCCAAGTTCACTACAAAGATTCAATAATTTTAACGATAACGCTACTGCAGTTTCTTTTGCCTGTTTTTCTACCACAAAATTTATCTCATACTCGTTGCCATTTTTAGAAATTTTTTTTACTAAAAAGAAATCGCATTCCCTGAGGTTACATACATGTTCCATAGCACAGGCGGCAACATCATGATCATCTATCTCTATCACCCTAATTGGACCAGATTCTTTTTTGATACGTTGTTCGTTTGCTCGTAAATTTGGAAAACATTTCTTCGCTTCGATTAGCGTTACAAAAGAATGGGTTATTATCTTTCTTCCCATTCTAATAAGAAAATTTACCTCCGATTGTGCTTTGATTATTGACTCTAAATCAAGGTGAGGAATTGTAATGAATACACTATTATCTTCTTCCCTGTGTTCTACCTTTCTTACTTGCAGTGTTTTGCCGATTAACTTTTGCAGTGATCCTATGAAAGCGTGTTCTGCAGTATGTGCTATCTTATTATGCACATTATCTTCTAATATTTAACATAATATATTGATAACACGAAATAGCTGTAGCATTTTCTGTGGAGTATGATCATGGTTCCCACATATCTTTATTTTATGAAGTATGATAAGTGTAAATAAACTAAACAGAGGTGGAGATGATACATATCTTTACACGAGTTGAGTTGAGAACTCCTATACCGCCTATACTTGGCCTAACTCAAGTTATTCATTCTGAATCAAAAGATTCTAAACAAAGCCAATTACTACATATTACTATCAGAAATGCAAAGGATGTTAGAAAAATTGAAAGTAACTCATTACAATTGAAGAACAAATCAAAATTAAATGAGATGATATTAATTGCTATTACAGATTCTAGAAATCATATTGAAAAAAAGTATCAACAATGATAATATGAAATTAGAATTAGCTTCCAAATCTAAAGAGGAAGATATTTATTAGAAGCAGACATGAGCAGGTTTATCATGTAATTTCTAATCTTTTAAGTATGCTATTAAATTCACAAATAAGATGCTATAACTGTCACTATAGAAAAGAAAGAAGGGAACGGTCATGTTGATGGTAGCGCAAAGGACACAGGTACCGGTATAAATTCTAAAAAATTTCCAAGATTATTTCCAACGATTGCTAAAAATCTTGGCCCGATTAGGATTGTTATGTCTAAAAGCATTGTAGAATCTCGAGGAAGAATATGGCTGGGAATAACCGATAGTAAAGGAGCTATTTTTTCCTTTAACCTGCCATTGAACACATAGATTATCATAAATTATCATACTGTGTGCACAAGCAATCCATGGTGTTAGTCATTCAAATATGTAAATATGGATAGTGTATTAGCTGGTTTTATTGTTCTCTTATCATAACTCATATATTTTCTACTAGCATCTCTAGCACCAATGACTATAAAATCAATACTAACAATGATTGCTGTTATAGCGGCAGCGTTTACACTGGTAATATTAACAGCAAATGTTAGAGCAATAAGTGCAATAGATAATAGCAGCAACAACAGAACGTCAACAGAAATCAAAGCACATGCAGGAGGAGGAAATTCTACCGATATGTTAGCTGTATTTGTACCGCAACAAGCGCGAGTTAGTGTAGGCCAAAGTATAACTTGGGATAATCCATCAACCGTAGCGGAACCACATACAGTTACTTTTATATTGGATAACAAAACCTCAACAGGCATCGTTTCACCCTTTGCTACCGTTCCAAACTCTACAAAGTTTATGCCATTACCTCCTGGCTCTAACAGTGAACCAGTTAAGGCACCGGGTAGAAATAATGTTGTAATTGCAGCCAATGCAAGATCTTATATCCCGATTGTAATTGATTCCCAAGGCATTGTAAAGCATTTTGCACCAAACGCAGCTTACACTATGAATGGAAGTGAAAAATACGTTAATTCAGGATGGCTACTTCCAAAAGGACAAGAACAAAATTTCCCTGGCTCTTCAAATACGTTTACAGTAACATTCCAAAAGGCTGGAACATACAACTACCTATGCCTCATACATCCATGGATGCAGGGATCGGTTATAGTAAAGTAAAGATAGAAAGAGACATTCACCTTTTCTTTTTGTTTCATATAGATTCAATTTATCTTTATCATTTTCGCAAGCGCCTCTGGTGCATAATGTAATAAATTGGTATTCAACTTTAAATTATCATAGAATAATCTGAATAGTTGTTTATAATGCCTGACCCTAATGCCAAACGCTTATTATGGTATCTCTTTGCCGGCTCAAAGGGGGGTGTTAATAGAATCAAGATTATCGATTTGTTAAAAGAGCGTCCTTATAATATTAACCAGCTTGCTGAAGTTTTGCGACTTGATTATAAAGCAATCCAGCACCATATTACAGTACTTGAAAAGAATAACTTGGTCGCCAAAATGGGAGAGAGATATGGCGTTCTGTATTTTATTTCCAACTACCTTGAGGTCAATCTAGAAGCATTTAATGAGATAAAATCTAAGACAAAAAAAGTCTGTTAACGATTTTGAGTAGATCTGGATAAAAGTAAATAAGAGAAATCAATTCACATCTCTTTTACTCCATGGAGCCTCTGATGAGTGCAAGTGCAATAGTGGGATTGGCAAATATAGGAATTTTAACAGCAATGCTTGTTGTGTACACGAAGGTCTACCGAAACACCAGAGCAATATTCACTGTAGGTCTAATGTTTTTTGTAGGTCTGCTGATGTTACATAATATAATCGCAGTATATGCTTATTTTGCAATGGAGCCATTGTATGTTGTAGGATTACTGCCATATTTTGTAGGTATACATATTGCAGAGCTAGCAGGGTTATCAATATTATTTAGGCTCACTCTATTATAGGTCACTTTTATTTAATACGATAGGGTTTAAGCTTGTTACGTGGCTATGAATAAGACTAGATGACACGAAAACGAACTTATGCTAGCAAGGATTAATTAATAATTGTTAATCATTCATGAGGGATTCAGTCGCTATCTTATGACATGGTCAATTGTTTAATGGATGATAAATTGGGTAATACCTTTCCTTCCTCAAAAGAACTAGTCACCAGATTTATAAAACTCTAAAAGAGAGGTTGTGATCTATATACTTATGGGTGGCAGAAGAAAAAGAACAATCGGCAAGCCCCAGAGAAAGGCTCGTAGTGTACAAGGGCGTTGTCCAAAATGTACAACAATAGTAAGATTTAATGTTACTGGCCAGGTTGGAAAAGAGATCTATGAATGCGTCGGCTGTACGACAAAGTTTCCAATAGACATGCTATAAAGTAATGTATTCTGTTGAAGTAATTTAGGCATGTTCTTCGGCTTCCACGCCTCATATCTTGACAGTAAGTACTACATGCTATAGACATAGAAGATGTGAATTATCCTAATAATAGTAATAATTATGGTAAAAATAAGAACTTCATCCATTTGTAGAGCGCTATACATTAATAGAACATCAAATATCAAGAAAACTGACGCTCCTATATTGACTGAATGTCAACTATACATGATCTTTAAAGACGACTAATATTAATGGAAATCTGGTCGATTATATTCCCTTTCGATACTGAGAGCAGAAAAATTAACTAATATTACAATTACTCCAGTTTATTATGATTGCACGATAATTGTAATTCATTTGTCTGTTAACATTAGAATTTGCCTGCACTATTTTGTTAGAGTTAGAGCATAATCTATTTAGCTCTTGCCATTCGCAATGCTGGATATTTATTAATGATCCGAGTGAGGAATTTCCCCCTTTTTATCATGCTGTTTCATATGGCTAATGGCATTTTCATTATCCAAGTTTTTACCGCATATTCTACATGAAACCGTATTAGGGATATACATTTTGCACATTTTTTAACTTTTTGATTGTAATGTATGCATAGATATGAATACGCACACCTGCTTGGGTATTTATGAGAACAAATAACAGGGCTACGGCTGAAAAATTTGCTAATATAGCAGCAGATTTAATACATGAATCTGAATTTATAACAAGAGCTAAGGCTTTTAACGAGAGGAAATCTGAGATTGAAGAGTGAGTATTCAAGTCAAAACTTGATAAATTACGTATAGAGTATACAATAATCAGCATCTTGGTAGAAAATTCTGGGACGTGTTTGATTAAAAGATGGTGTTTATTGCAGGAGAAAGATAGACACATATGCAATCAATAATACACATTATTGCGAGCGATACCATGATGGAGTGGATGAGTTACTGTGACCACACATCCATAATGACATAACACAATAATTGGAATAACCAAAGGTTAATACCGTCTTTTTCTAATGGTCGCATACCAGACCCTGTCACTATTACCACAGCGCTCACATTCCATCATCCTATTATATCGATTTTAGATAGGTATA
>JBEVTH010000006.1:0-36403 GCA_041156085.1 Candidatus Nitrososphaera maunauluensis | reverse complement strand
AGCACCAGAAGTAGCACCAGAAGTAGCACCAGAAGTAGCACCAGAAGTAGCACCAGAAGTAGCACCACCAGCAGGGCTGATTGTCTGATTGGTAGGTTGGTAATCATATCCTACTGCTGTTGCAGGTTCAACAAACAAGTTTGCTCTCATATTGTAATGAAGCAGACCGCAATATTCTCTACATTGAATCAAATATTCTCCCGGCTTATCAAACATATTCCACACGGTGTTAACTCGTCCTGGGACTGCGTCCATCAATATAGTAAAGTCCGGAATATTAAATGAGTGAATTACATCTTTCGAAACAGTTTCAAATCGATAAGGTACGCCAGCCTTTACATGAAGTTGGCCAATCTCCTGTGTTCCGTTTGCATGCTCAAAAGTCCAGAACCATTGCTGACCTATGGCTTTAATCGTTTGGGCCTGAGGTGGAACAGCCTCTAGCTTATGCTCAATGTTCCAAGCATCTGCACCCACCCATACAAGGAGGGCGATTACTGTTCCAACATAGATCCATTCATACATTGCATGACCCATTAACTATGTACACCCTCCGCTGATCCTCTAGGCATATTCTTTTTGTTAGATTCCCTGAAACGCCATGCAACATAAATAATGCTACCCTGAACAACTGCACCAACAACAAATGCTGCAACCATTCCTCTGTAGAAGAGAGCCCATATTTCCACCCTTCTATCAAGAATCTGCGCAGGTTGAGAAGATGCTTGTCCAAAAGCCTCTCCAACAATAAAACTCAAAAAAGACACCGCGGCAAGAGGAACTAATACTCCGAAAACCAAACCCCACCTTGAATTTGACAATACCATCTATTGTTCTCCTCCTTCTCTTTCTGAGCAAAATAAGTTTCCTTATCTAATTTAAGGTTTTTGATAATAAGACCTAACTATATTAGGATAACAAAAATCCAGCCTCAAAAAATTATATCATGAGAAATCTTAATAGAAAATATTTGTATTTGTATCGATGAGAAATAACAATGCAACAACTGTATTATCTGCAGATTTTTAAAATACCTCTATTTAGGGTTTGATTATGTTAGCGTTATATATATTTAAAATACACGGATGAGAAAAGGAAAAATGGTGGTAACAAAAATGTAGAGAATAGATCTAGATGGTTTCTTTCTCTATTCTACGGAAACCATTTGACTTTGTAAATTCCTTTTTTCCAATCGCATTAAGTATATTATTCCTATCACTAAAGATATCTCCAGAGATTTGTCCAATATCCCGCTCACGTCAACATCCTCTGGCACATTAGTAGGAGAAAGTGGTGGTGGAAGAATAACTGAATAGACATAGAGTCCAAGTAATACTGAACTTCCTATCAATCCAAAGAGGTTGACTATTACGCTCTTACGATAATACACTCTTGCAGATTCCCTACTTTGACCCACTATCGATTCTTCGGCAATAGTGAGTAATACATACAAAACACTATAGGCGATCTGAGAGGCTCCTGCTGCCAACAAAAAGATGCTATACTCAATTCTAAGAGATCCATGCTCAGAATAAACTACAAGATGGACAATCCCTGCTGCTACAGCTAAGAGCAAGACAGCATATTTTATAACTTCACTTTTTGTCAAAGTCTGATAAAGACCACCTTTCCGTCTACTCTTATATGTAAAGCCTAAAACTAAGCCAAATACAACAATTATTCCTCCCACTCCTGCTGATACAGCTCCCTCAAAGAAATTACCAAAATTTTCAGAGACATTAACGTTGAAGATGGCTCTTGCACAGTTGCAATTTGAATTATCACCTAGACTTATCCTTGGAGGGTCTGCTCCATAGAGATTTATCTTACGGACATCCTCATTCGCTATACTAATAACTATTTGATAGTTTCCCACTTGTTGAAATGTATAATAGAGATCAAAATCCCCACTATCGTGGATAGTCCATGGGTAAACACTTACTCGCTCCCCTGTACTTCCGGAATAAATTTCCACCATGGCAATGATATTGTATATATCATTACCGTTAGTATCTTGTACACTAAAGCTGATCTTTGTAGGCTGTTTAGGACGAGTATATTCAGGATCTACTTGTTCATTTATATAGTATTTTCCGAGCCCCATTCCACCTGTATTATAATGGGCAAGATGAGCAAAGTGTGCATATGATTTGGGCGTTGAAAATAAAAGACCAGTTATTAAAAGCGAAAAGCAAATTAACATTAAATAAGTATTGTTATAAACACCTGTCCCAAATGGTGTTCTTTGCATTATTATATTCTCATATCACAGAGCGATTATATAATTTTAGTCAAAGTATTGCAACAGACAGTTATGATACATAGCAATCTGTGAATCACTCATCTACATAACGATGCATACCCATGATGTTGACTCCCGACAGGGAATAAAGGTTACATTCATGTTTTAAAATTGTTAGTGATGCATTTCTTATATGCCAATGATAAAGTGCTTCAGCTTTTAAATCTAGTAAAATAGAAATAGCAGCTTTGATCGGATCCAAATGCGTAATCAATAGGACATTTTTGTCTTGTTGCATTTTTATGATTTCATCAAGCAAGTGTTTTACTCTTGATTTTACTGAGGCAAAGCTCTCCACACCATATTTTGCCAACATGGTATCGTCTTCATTATAGAATCTTAAGAACAAATTTCCATACTTTTGAATTATTTTTTCGAATTGCATGCCAACCAGTCTACCAAGATCAATCTCATACAATCGCTCATCAATCTCATAGTTTATCCCCAATACCTTACAAACGATCCTTGCTGTCTCTACTGTTCTTATTACAGGGCTCACATATACTTTTTCGATCGGTACATTCTTCAAGTACTTCGCTGTATCAGCAACTTGTTGTTTGCCATATTCGGTAAGGTGTGACTCAACATATCGACCCACAAGGACTCTGTTGACATTATTATCAGCCTGCCCATGACGCATAAAGATTGCTAGCGGCAAATTCATTGAAAATTTGTATAATTATAATATTAAGTCTACTAGTGATCTGTAGTAAAGTCTAGGCTTCTAGATGCCATTAGCTGATAACCTTATATCTATTCTTTTGCGAACTGATTATATCTTATGAGAATAGGAATAATTGGCGGTACTGGAGGCATGGGGGAAGGTTTTGCCCTTAGATGGTGTTTCAAACACGATGTTATTGTGGGTTCAAGAGAAGTTCAAAGGGCAAAAGAAGCTGCGGAGAAGTATACTAAGGTGGCTCGGGACGCATATGGTAACAGTATGACAGGCAGTATTGCAGGTGAGGATAATTTTGAGTTAGCTAGATACACTGATCTGCTAATATTATCTATACCATATGAATATATCAATGATACATGTGGTATAATTAATAACGAAGTTAAAAGCGACTGTATCGTGGTGTCTCCAATTGTACCAATGAGTAAAACCAATTCCGGATTCATTTACACGCCACTCGAACAGGGAAAATCGCCAGCTGCGTGTATGGTAGCAGAGAATTTGCCACCAAGATCAAGGGTTGTTTCAGCGTTTCACACGATCTCCGAGGTCAAGCTAAGAAATGTAAAACAAAGTCTGGATGCAGATACATTTGTTTGTGGGGATGATCCGAATACAATAGCAACATTAACCAATCTGATTTCTGAAATTAATGGTCTTCGCTCCATCTATCTAGGCCCATTATCCATGACATATCAAGCTGAAATCCTAACTCCAATGTTGCTAAATGCAGCAAAAAGAAATAAAATGAAAAATCTAGGAATTAGACTAGTGTGACTGGCATGGGATACAGCAGAACAAAAGGAGGAGGTGGAGAAGAAAACCGTCGTGGAAAAAATTGGATGTCCGCAATGGGAGTTCTTTTCATCATCATGGCGATCATAATTGCATTAAGAAACCTTTATTTTGTCAGTACCTATTATTCATTGGGATTTTACATTCATAATTACACCAATGAGCAGATAAATAATGAGAAATTCGTGATCGCAATGATAATCGCAGGGGGCATTTTACTCTACTGGGGATATTTTAGAAAGAAAAAAGATGATGATGAGCTACCGGATAAATACGAGTGGCGTAGGTTTAATTATTGAAAATAGAGTAGCTTTTTATTAAATAGCTTTGACGGAAATTTAACAGATCCAAAAAAAAGGAAAATAAAATCATATTATAATATTCAAGGACATTTGATTTGCAATCCAAGCAATGCTTCAAGGTCCAATTGCTAGAAATCAAGGTTTAATAGGAGAAATCAAGATACTATGAGATGAAGTATATTGGGTTTGATGAATCGTATTTCGACAGTTGTTAAGCAAAAAGTGAACACACTACTTGACAGATATGAAGATCCTAAAGAAGCACTAGACTATTCTTACGTTAAACAAACCGAAATGTTAAACAAGTTACGAAGAAACATTGCAGAAGTGATAACCGCTAAAAAACGACTTGAAATGCAAAAGGCGAAGATCTGGGACAATATTCATACACTTGATGAACAATCTCGACGTGCAATCGATACAAATAGGGAAGATTTAGCAAGATTGGCGTTAGAGCGAAAGAATGCAAATATGCTTCAATTACAAACGCTAGACAAGCAAATAACTGACATGAAGTCAGAACAACAAAAACTAGAAGATACCGAGAAACGTTTGTCGGCCAAAGTTGAAGAGTTCAATTCAAAGAAAGAAGTTATAAAAGCACAATACTCAGCAGCTGAAGCTCAGGTTCGCATTAAAGAAAGTGTTACAGGAATTTCAGAAGAGATGACTGATGTAGGTATAGCAATGAACAAGGCAGAAGAAAAAACTGAGAAAATGAAAGCAAAATCTCAAGCCCTAGATGAAATGATAGATTCAGGTGTTCTTACAGATTACACCTCAAATAAGGATGACACTATTGAAAGAGAATTAGAACAGACTACGACGCAACGCTCGGTCGATGAAGAATTAGCAAAGTTAAAAGCAGAGCGTGCAAAAAAGAAAAAAGTCGGTTCTGATCAAAAGGATGAAGAAGAAGTACAAGTATCCCAATGAAAACAAACAATAAGAAGGTATGACGAGAATAAAGGAACAAAAGTCAAAGCCATTGCTGACAGCCATCTAGTAGTATTAGTGATGAGAAAATAGCAAAGTTAAAGGCTTAGAAGACTCCTTAAAAGGAAACAGACAGAATAGGAGGAATAAGAACATAGCATGAATCGTGCTAAATCTGTGAAAAAGGGTACAAGAAATACAAAGGGTAAATTATCCAGCGAAAAACGAAAACCATTAAAGAATGTAATAAAGCCAAATCAGAAAAAGAAGAAAACAGCAAGGAAGTTAAAGATGTCCAGAACAAAAAGTGCAGCAATAAAAACAACAACGGTTTTGAAACCAGTCAGAAAAAACAAGATTGTGAGAATTATGGGAGAGGGTCAATTTGTTGTTGACAACAAGACACTAAAAAAACTCAATGACATTGACAATTCACTTGTCCAGCTTGTAAGCAACGATAGATCAGACGATACAGAATTCAAAAAACGACTAGTGGAATTGGTAAATATTGTAGAACAAAATGGAAAACAGCTTGATTCGAAACAGATCATCCAGTCTGATATCATCTTACCTAGTGCAGATCTTTCAATTGATGAGGCAAAAAAGCTGTTTAAGAGTGATGGCGTAATTCCAGAAATTTAAAATGGCAAATCCCATAAAGGATACCAGAGAGTCATATCTTTTTCGAATGGAACTTCATCCACAATTGTCGCCATTATCTTCATCTCATTTTCAGTATTCCGTGCTTTTTGGCCAAAAGGAACAAAAGGGTAAAACTTGTTAGACTTGTAGTTATAGATAAGATACTGAGTGCTGCCATTGCTAAGTTTTTCTTCGTTGTTAAATTCAAAGATCGCTACAAGTAATTGGTTAGAAAATCCTTTCTCTTGGATGGTATCTCCTACAGCAGATATCCCTGCCAAAATATCTCCCATACTTTTACCATCAAGGATCATCCAAAGATAACCATATGAATCAACAACCATACGATTATTCAGTTCAACGTCAGATTTACCAGTATTGAGAAACCGTTGAATATCATCTTTCATTTCAGTAAAATACATTCCATCGATGCTTTTGAGACTCAAGGCACATCGACCTGTGCTTTTTAATCCAAGTTTAATTTCTAACGTAATATATGCCGAAGAGAGAGAAAAGATCGCGTCAGAATCCGTCTTTGGTTTATTATTATAGCCCTTTCTGAATTTGCGAAAGAAACTCAACCCATAGAAGCCTCCATCTCCATGAGTTTTTGTATTCTCTTTTCAACAGGCGGATGAGTGGAGAAAAGATTTCCAATCGTACTACCGGATAACGCAGGAACAATAAAAAATGCGTTTAGGCCTTCTACTTGGCGAAGATCTTTTGAAGGTACTTGGCGCATACCACCACTAATCTTCATTAATGCATTAGCAAGCTTTACAGGTTTTCCGGTCATTTGTGCAGAGCCTCTATCTGCAGCGAATTCTCTATAACGCGAAATCGCCCTGATAATCAGAAAACTAATAACCCAAGTTAGCATTGCCACAACTATTACAATTATCAGAGCGCCGCCGCTATTATTACGATCCCTTCCACCCCCATAACCATAACCCATTCCACCATAGAATCCAAACTGCATAAGATACCAGGCAACTGTTGAGAACAGGCTGGCAAGTGTTAGAACTAGTACATCTCGATTTCTAATGTGTGTTAGCTCATGAGCAAGTACGCCTTCTAATTCCTCAGTATCCAATAGATCCATAAGACCCGTCGTTACAACAACCACTGAACTTCGTGGCCCCTTGCCGGTCGCAAAGGCGTTGGGCATATTTGTATTAATTACAGCTATTTTTGGTTTAGGAAGGCTATTTCTTGCGACGATTCTTTCTACAATATCATGTAATTCTGGAAACTGTTCTCTCGTAACTTTTTTTGCTCCAGAACTCCAAAGCACGATCTTGTCAGAGAAATACCATTGTGCTAAAATCATTATAGAGGCAATTACCGTTATGGAAATAAAATCAAGGCCTACATATACAAGTGCACCAAGAAATACCAGATACAATAGTGTAAGGATAGCGAAACTAAGTATCATTCGTGCGGTTAAACCAGTATCCCGTCTCTGCCATGATGGCGTCTTTGGAATAGACAAATACAATTACACTTCTACTGAAACCACTTTTAATTATTTGCCTGACTCAAAGATAAAATGCTCTAGTTTGTCCATTGCATGTTCAAGGACTCCTTCAGCTGGAAGATAAACTATTCTAAAATGACCTGAACCAAAAGATGTACCAAATCCTGATCCATGTACGGTTAGTACTCCTGTACTATCGAGCAGATCAACAACAAATTGCAGATCATCTTTCCATCGAGAATTTAAATTGATTTCCGGAAATACATAGAAGGCACCTCTAGGGATTTTACACGAAATCCCTTCTATGGTATTTAGACGTTTTACTACATAATCTCTCCGCCTGCGCAATTTTTCCACCATCTGTTTAATATGATCTTGTGGCCCGCGCAATGCTTGCACAGCAGCTATTTGAACAGGTAAATTAGCAGATATGCGCACTCGAGCAAGTTTCGGGACATTCTTTCGTAGATCATCCAGTTTTCTTGAATCGCTATTTATACAAACGTAACCGCATCGCCAGCCAGTCATCAAATATCCTTTAGAAAAACCATTAAGCAGAATCAACGGAGCATCTTTTGCCACTTTACCAATACCAGTAAATTGATCATCAAAAACGATCTTATCATAGATTTCATCACAGATTACATACAAATCGTGTTCGGCTGCAACATCTATTAGCTGTTGTAGGCTCTTGCGGTCAAATACTTCGCCAGTCGGATTGTTTGGACTAATTATACATATTGCATTGGATCTGGAATTAATTTTGGATATTAAATCTTCTAGGTCAGGTCTACCATCATCATGTAATTTAAATTCTACAGGCTTGCCACCATAAAATTTAACATATGATGCATAAGGTGGATAATATGGTCCAGGCATAAGAACCTCAGTATTAGAGTCAACAATCGAAGCCATGATCATATCAAGACCCTCCGATACTCCATTAGTTACCAATACATCTTCTTCTGTTATTGGCAGTCCTTTTTGGGATTCTTTTTCTACAATAGCTTTTCTTAATTCAGGGAGACCTTCTGATTCTGTATAATAGTTTTGGTTGTTCTGGACAGCATCAATTAATGCTTGTTTAATATGTTGAGGTGTCACAAAATCGTATTTTACTGGATCCCCAATGTTGAGATACGTTATCTGTTTTCCAGTACTTTCGTATCTCCTGGCGTATGAAATGATATCTCGAATTGCGTATTCTACACCGCAAGTTCTCTCAGAGACTTTCAATCAACCTATAGAGGAAAAATTAGCTAGTTAAATTGTTATGTGTATTCCATATTGTCCTTGTATGATGTCTAAATAATTCCTTGACATGCTAGGAGGAAGAATTTCAATTGTTCATTTTATAAAGTCTCTTCCGTAACTAAATTCTTGTATTGGCAGTTCAATTGATATATAGCAAATCTTAAAGAACTTTTGCATGGGCCCGTAGCGTAGTCAGGATATCGCGGCGGTCTTCGGAACCGCAGGTCGAGGGATCGAAGCCCTCCGGGTCCGTTTATTGAAAGAAATCAGATTCGGTTTCGGACTACGCCGCTGTGTTATATAGATATATAAATATATTACATTATTTGTTTTATTCTGATATTCAACAGACCGTTTTCACGGTAGAGCTCTCCAACAGCTTTGAACTCTAATCCAGTTTTAAGAAGATCTCTTGGTCCTTCATAATCATAATGATTCAACCTCGCATGCCACTTGCCATTTATTAATACCAGGGCTTTTCCCTGCACTACCTTTTCAATAAATACATCATATGTCTTACCCGCTGATTCTTTCAAGCTATCTACAATTACTACAATACCATCATCCAGCCGTTCTATTCTCTTTAGCTTTTCAAGTTTCTTTAATGCTTCAAGTAACACTGGATATTCAAAATGAAAATTATCATATAGCAATTCAACATCAATCCCCCGTCTTCCAGCCTTTGCCAGTTCTGTGTGAATATGCCTAGCAGCCCTTTGTACTTGTCTTCTAAATGCACCCGTTACTAAATCAGCTTCAAGTAACAATGAGTCCTGCCTTTTGCTCTCGCGTAACTTGTTAAGTCGGTTTTCAAAATCAGAATCTGTTAATGTGCCTTTTTTAAGCTCAGACTGAATTGTTTTGAATAAATTTTTATCCAGTCTTTCTTGCCTCTTATCAATCGCAGCTAATTCTTCAAGGGTCATAGGATTTGATTGAAAGGGCTTTCTGTTGATTGATTTTAAAGTAGTGTTAATCATATTCAAGTAATTCTTCATCTTCTCTATACGTTTTTGACTTGCATGGTGGTAACGTGTGTCAACAGTATTATTTGCAGCAAGTATAGTAACTGAGCCAGCAGTCTTTCTTCCCGTTCTACCTTTTCTTTGAATATATCTTATTTCACTAGGTATGGGTTCATAGAATACGACTAGGTCGACTTCCGGTATATCAAGTCCCTCTTCAGCTATAGAAGTAGCTACAAGAACTTCGAAATCACCATTTCTGAAGGATTCAAGGATATCTGCTTGCTCCTTCTGCTTCATTCCTTGGTCTCCTTCTCTCTTTGCTTGACCAACGAACCTAGAAGATTTGATGCCATGTCTTGATAAGACATCTGTTAAATGTCTCGCAGTATCCCTATATTGAGTAAATACCAAAACTCTAGAACTATTGCCTTCGGGATTATCACTTGAAGGATGATGATGCTCCTTTACCAGTTCTATCAAGCGCTGGATCTTTGGATGCTCCTTTTCGATCTTTGATAACAGTACCCTAATTTCCATAATTCGTGAATCCTTTAGAAGTGATGCATGTGCCTTTCCTTCATCGTTCTCTATTCTTTCAAAAAATGCCCTCAATGAGTAAGACCCCTGACTACCCATCAGCTCAAGGCAATACATTAGTGTAAGAGCAGATGACTGATACATAAGAGCAGTATAAAGTGGTCCCCTTTGCTCTTCCATCGTAAGCTCAAGATTGTATCGAAGTGATTCACCAGTCTCTATTAAATCTCTCTTAAAGATCCACTCAATACTCTTTTTTCTAATTATACCCCTTTGAATAAGCCATCTTAATTTCTCATCAAGTGTAGATCGAAGTACTGATATAACATACAAATACTCCTCTGGTAGATTGAACCATTCCCATCTAACATCTACGGGATTAACATATTGTTTTACATCTGGATCTTCTTCACTTCTATATTCTATGTGTTCAATGAATAGATTATCACATACTTCTTGCACCCTCTTTCTTTCGGCTCCAGGACTAGCTGTCATAGCAAGTATCACAGGATTAGATGATTGATTGATGTATTCCTTAGCTATTGAAGTATAAGAATAGTCTTTAACTGCCCTATGAGCTTCGTCAAAGACCAACAAACTAAAATCACTTAAATGCAATCTGCCTTGATCCAAATCGTTCTTTACGACTTCAGGTGTAGCAAATAAGAGTCGTATATCCTTCTTATTCCACACAGCTGAACGAGCCTCAGGAGGAGTCTTCCCAGTAACTGTAGCTATCTGTTCCTCTAATATTTTTAAAGCCGAGGAAAAGGATTTCATATGTTGTGATACCAGAGGCTTTGTGGGCGCCATTATCAAGACACGTCTATCTCGGTAATTGTAAAGGGTATCTACAGTCACGAGTAGAGATACGACTGTCTTTCCAAGTGCAGTGGGAAGAATCACCATTGTATTCCTGCGGCTGGCCGCCTCAGCTATATTCTTTTGATAAAGTCTCGACTCTACAGATCTATTCCGTACGAGTAAATGTTCTATATATAGTGGAGTGGTTGCTGCCGCAGAAGAATTGCTCACAATAATATCTGTATTTGTACCACAAAAGTCTAAAATAAACCATTAAATCCGCACGTTTGTAAAAATTGGTCTTTTTTTAGATCTCGATATCTAAAAAGGTGCATATGGCGACTTTATAGGATTTACCTCATCTGTGGTCTTCGCGAGATCGGACAATTTTGGGTTTGATAGTAAGCGATTGGTTTCTTCTAGTTCCGCTCCGGATCTTCTTATTACGCTTTGAAGCGAAGCAAGAAGAATCTACGGAGTTGATCTCCTTGCCGAAGATAGACGTTCCTTTGAAGGCAGGTAATTTCAGAAAAAACACACTTGATACACTGGTATCTATTATGGTAAATCACAAGTCTACGACAGTCAATATCCTAGGAGATATCAAAAGATAAACGACTTTTGCTATGTCGATAGTTGCAAGTATAAAGATATAGTATTGGCTATTACTGGATAACTACTAAGTCACGTATATGATCAAATTTACTAATTGGATCGATTGAGAATTCTTAGATATAGTATACTCTACTCTCGCAGTATCTGAATATATTGATTTTTCGATAAATTTGAATTCTCCGAAGGTAAATCTTAAAATTTTAATTGACTTATAATACACTAAAATGCTGAAAGCAGAATTAGACTACGATAACAGTACAATATTGATGAGTTATTTTCCACTCGATTCAGGAGATAAAGTTGCTAAGGAAAAGAGAGTGGAACATAGATATTGCTACTACCAACCGTTAAACAGTAGCGATCCATTTGCATCAATGACGATGACAACAATAACATCTTCACTTGCCAGTAGCAGAATGAAAAACTATAACAGCAGGGATAAGTGAAATAATTAGCAGTATCAGGTAAGAAATGCTTCCGCTTCAACTACTTAGGATCAGAATAAAAGACAAAGGAAAGAACATATCTCCAGTGTTTTGCGAATACAAAGATTGTAACAGTTCTGAACTTCATCTAGCTACAAAAATAATTGAAGAGTTTGAGGAAATATGTAAGAAGAAAGAAAAGAAAGGAGTGCTTGGAGAAAGAGTAGCCAGATGGGAATCTCAATATGACGACTATAAACTTGTAAGGGGATTTTATGCCCTGCTTGAAAGAAGATGTGTTTTTAGTAATGTGATTACAGGCACTCCGAATCTCGGCAGCAATACTACCAAGTCATTTGATGCCAATATTGCTTCTAATATCCATCCTTTTGCTATCAGAAGAGAACTATTCGAAGAATCATCAAAAAGGGGATTTGCTTTGTCAGATCGCGAGAGAGCCGAAATAATGGATGTAGTGGCATCCAGGTTAGGCCTATCTACACAAGAAATGACCGCGGAGATGTGGAGTGATCTAGAAGAGAACATGGTATTAAACCAGTTTTACAAAATAACTCCAGAGGAACTAATAGCATGGTATAACCTATCACTCATGCAGACGCTGCTATTCAATTGCACCAAGGTAGAATTCTCTGTAAATGGAGGATCAAACTGGAAGCGAGTATTAAGAGATGTAAAAAGGCTCGGACTAATGTACAATCTACAGCATCGAAAAGAAGATGAACACATAAATGATATGCAGCATACTAGAGACATAGGAGATTATGAATTCAAGGCAAGGAGCAATACTATAATATTCTGTTCTATCGATGGTCCCTTAAGTATTTTTAAATTAACTGATAGATATGGGACAGCTATTGCGAAGCTCGTCCCATCAATAGTTTCTGTGAATCCATGGTCTATTAGAGCATGGATTGTAAGGAAGACTATCTCTTCTGGAAAAAAAATGTATGAATTTGAAATTTCGGACAAAGAATCCCCGTCACTACGAGATCCTTACCATGATGGATTAAGAAGTACCAGTTGGAAAGAAGAATTTCCTAGTTACGATAGAGCTCCCTCTAATATTTATTTCGACAGTAGTGTGGAAGAAAAGTTTGCAAATAAATTCGAGCAATCGGTCACTGGTTGGAATTTAATAAGGGAACCCGATCCACTGATTCTATCTAATGGCAAGGCACTCATCCCTGACTTTATGTTCGAAAAGTATGGTAGAAAAATATACCTTGAGATAGTGGGATTCTGGACTGATGAATACCTAGAAAGAAAACTAAATAAAATAATAGATGTCACGAAGGCTCATAACAGTGATAATATTGACTTCTTTATTGCTATAAATAATGACTATTATACAACTCCTAATAATATGAACAACAGGGGAAAATTAAGCAAATCTCAGACATTATCTTCTTTTGTAGATAAAAATCATCTAATACTGTACAAAAATGACAATGTGCCACTTAGACCTATTCTAGAATACCTAAAAACTATTGAACTCGAGATGGTAGAAAAATATGCAACTCATAATTATAACGACTTGTTAAGTCATTTGGATGATATCATTGCCAATAGTCCTAGCAATGGTGTCATATCGATTCACGAAATTGCAAAGAAATATAATATTCCGATAGAGTCAGCCCTAAGAATCATCAGGTCAGAGCAAGAGGAAGTAAAGGACAATAGTATTAAGGATAATAGTTATATTATAGCAGATAAATATTTAATTCCAAAATCCAAAGCTGATGAATTAGAATTACTCTTAATAGATATAAGTAAATTTAGTGAGGCTTGTTCACTTTTCGCAAAAAACAATATCCCTGAATCTTGTCATATGGATCTTCTTTCCAAATTGGGTTATGATATAATATGGAAAGGTATCGATTCTAATAGCGCAACTATTGAAAGAATATTTTGAATCAAACGGCTCATTATTTGAAATGTAAGATAGAAAAAAATGCGAAATGATCAGTTTTTATTTCCAAATGAGTTGTAGAAATCATCGGCTTGACTTCTTTCTTATTTGTAATGGCATAGTCTGTTTTTATATTCTTTTACTTTATAAATATAGTGTCATATTTGGTAACACATTATGATATTACGATTATCGGAGGCGGTATTCTTGGCACTTCGTTAGCATATTTCTTGTCCTCCCTATGCAACTTGAAGGTATTACTTCTCGAGCAGGAGAAAAATGTAGCTTTTCATACAAGCAGCAGAAATACAGGTAAAATTCATGCACCTTTTCTTTACGATCCGGTTAAAAAGAAACTTTCTGCAAAAGCTGCCTCTATGGGTTATGGGATGTGGCGTAAATACTCAGACAATAAAAGGATATTTTTCAAACAAGATGGAGTTTTAGAAGTTGCTACAGATCAAAAAAGTATAGATAGACTGCACAAATATATGGAATGGGGAGAATCAAACGGCCTAAGAAGAGAACTAGAACTTAAATTCTTGGGAGAAGCGGAAGTAAAGAAGATCGAGCCTAGTGTGCATTGTACCGCGGCGTTATACTGTTCTCGAGATGCCTCTGTCGACTATGGCTCTTTAACAAAGAGTCTGTTGTATGATTGCGAGTCGTTTGGATGTAGCATTTTACTTGGTCACAAAGTTCGCAAGATATTAACGTCTATAAACAGGGATACTGTGACAATAATCGCAGTACATGAGAGAAAAGAAAAAAGAATTACAACAGAATTTGTTATTAACGCTGCTGGTGGGAATGCAGTGGATATCGCACACTCTATGCATCTAGGAAAAGACTATACTGATCTACATTTTAGAGGCGAATACTGGCAGGCACCTCCAGAATATCGCTACCTCACAAATCTGAGCATATATTCGGTGCCAAAATATCCTGAATACCCTTTCCTGGATCCTCATTGGATAGTACGCGTCGACGGAAGATGTGAGGTCGGTCCGAATGCTGTTCCTGTATTTGGACCTTATGCCTACGATTGGATTAGAAACATCAGATATCTCTTACCAAAAATATTAGAATTGTCTAGAACAACTGGTGCTCGTAAGATTCTTTTTGATAGACAATTCTTATCTCTCATCCGTAATGAAGTGAAAAGTTCACTATCCAAAACCGCAATGATAAATAGAGCCAAAGAATTTCTACCCCAGCTGAAAGCGTCAGCTTTTACGCAGCGAGGAACCGCAGGTATTAGATCATCGCTAATAGATAAAGATGGAAGATTCATTCCAGATACATTAATAGTCAGTCAAGATTATTCTATGCATATTTTAAATTATAATTCTCCAGGAGCTACGGGAGCATTACCAATAGCTGCATTAGTTGTAAATAAACTATTTGAAGATGGTATAATAGCTCCTAGTGTAGCTGTAGAAAGCAAATCGCTTTGGGATATTAGATCTATTGCGGAAGAGATGCGTACTTAAGCATTCTATTAGGCTTTACATATAAGAAAATGATTCATAATTAGACTTTATAAATGCTTGACCATCATCGGCACGTTTATTGATTCTGTCTCTTTTGTTAACACCTTAGCGCATATAATAAGTTCACGTATCACCTTAAACTAGTTTTATTATTTCAGAACTTAAGACATACGTTGCCCCTTCAATGGCATTATTGTTTCGTTCTAACTATGAAATGTGAATAATATTTGATTTATTATCTCAGTAGAAAAAGAAAAGGTCGGCGTAAAATTATTATTTACTCCGTCTTGCAGCTGAGGCGATTACGTATGCTAGACCTACTATAAGACCGAATGCCAAAGGTATCCACACGCCAAAGCTTTCAGTACTGACATTTATCTGCTGTATTAAACTGCCAAGGAATTCCATTTCTCTTATACCATTCCAGCAGGTAGAATATAAGGTTTATATCTCTGGCTTTTGACCCTACTTCTTTGAATATAATACATTATTTTTGTTTATTTTATTATTTTTAATTCTGCAGTTGCAATTTTTTGTTTTTGATACAACAACCATAAGTATTCCTATCTCAGCTACTAGAGTTATCATGACGACATAACTAGCCGGTGTCCTTAAATTACCCTCAATTCGCATCTTGAATATAGAATATGAAGATGCAGAAGGAACTACGCAAGTTCTGTCCTAAATGCAAGATTCACACAGTCCAAGCGGTAGCTTTGTATAAGAAGGGTAAAGACAGAAAGGTTGCAGAAGGTGCTCGTAGGCATGCAGAAGACAAGAAAGGATATGGAGGTCAAAAGTTCCCTGAACTCAAAAGAACTGCCAAGACTACAAAAAAAATTACATTACGCTATACATGTAAAAGTTGTCAGCGAAAGACAATGAAAGAAGGTATGCGAATTCGCAAACTTGAAATCCAGCCTTAGAGTAAAGGTTGTGTATAATATGCGCAAAAATAATATAATGATTCCAAAGCCACATAGCAATTTTGTATCTGTTCAATGCACACAATGTGGAGAAAACAGAACTATCTTTACTCACACTACCACTGATATTTATTGCAAATCTTGTGGCCAGTTAATTGCCAAAAAAGGTGGATCTAGAGCCAACATTGTTGGAAAAGTTTTGAATACGTTCGACTAGATTTAGCCAAGCAATCTTTCTGCAATCTCGAGTTCACCTCTTGTATTTACATTGACTACGATTTCTTTCTCATTCATTATTACATAATATTCCTTTACAGTAGTAAAACCCTCGACCTTTGAAGAATCAACTATCGTTATGCCAGTATGACAATATTCCTTTGAATTAATATTTAAGATCAGACTTGGTTTTATTCCCACATTTACAACAAATTGTTTATCAGATATAATAGAAACACAAGGTAGTCCAGGGATATATGTGCTGATAATTTTATGAATAATTTTTGGGTTCAACAAGGGAAGATCGGCAGGTATCACAAAAATTGTCGATGGTTTTAGCTTGTTGAGCACTATGGACAAGTCTTTAGAATAACTTTTACCTTCCGTTTTTATTATGTCTGATAAGTGATAACTGACGAACACATTAGTTTTTGGAGTATTGGGACTTATTACTCCAAAAATTTTTTCAAAATCTCTAGACTGTACAAGTGCATCTAGGACTCGTTCAACCATGGTCTTGCCTTTTACCTCTAGTAACGGTTTTTCTATGTCTATGAAATTTTCCATCCGGCTTCCCTTTCCACCACACATCATAGCAGCTATCATCACTTATCGTAAAACATTCTGTTTTTACGATGGTTAAAAACATATAATGAAGTTAGAGTGGAAAGAATTAATGGCTTAACAAATTGCAATAGTATGGAATGGCTTTCTTGTTCTATTAATTTTACTACACACGTACTCTTCTTTAGCAACCTCATTTTATTCATCAGTAATAGGAATGTGTTAGTATTATCTTCATACGTACATAGAGATATACAGCATAAGAATATTAATCATAAAGTTGGTAAAGACAAAACTATCAAAGACGAAAGTCGAGTTAGTTCATTTGATGCGCCAATAACGTCACCAGAAATACCGCCTAAAGTTTTGTTTGATGTAAATAGTATAATTGTAGCAATTGTTGCAGATATGCCAAGCGATAGGAAACCAGCATAATAACCTCCACCTAAAAACCATACAATAGGAAGTGTAATTGCTGTAGCGATCAATATTTTTCGCTTATCCTTCATGGCATTAGTAAACGGCGAACTAAAACCCTCCCAGGCGGACAGACCTAAATGAGACTGGAGAACCATTACATATTTTGCTATTACTTCGGCCGCAATAATACTAGTTAACAATTTAATTCCATGATGAAAACTCGATAATGCAATAATCATGCCTGCCAAATAAAGAACAAGAGCTGCTACTCCAGCAGAACCGACTGCAGGGTCACGCATAGCCTTGTGTTTGGTTTCTATTCCACCTTTTGCCATTAGCCCATCAGCAAAATCAGCTAGTGCATCTGTATGGTGTACACCAGTAATTATTATGAATGTACCAGTAATTAAAAAACCAAGTAATAGAGGTTGTAGACATAAAGAAATCCCATATGCCAACCCTCCCATTATAACTCCTATTATTACACCAGCTACTGGAAAAAGATACATCTTATTTGCTATAATGTGAATATCAACAATAGTTGATTTTGGAGCAGGGAATATTGTCAAAAATGAAATAATTGCATGTATTGATTTAAAGACCAAAAAGTATTCTCCACCAGCCAGCCAAATATAAAGTAGCTATTAAAGGAGTTGAGAATATTATACAAAATAAAATTGTTGTCAATTTCATTATAGAAATTGCAGTTTTGCATTTTTCAATAGATGAAGACTCATACTCCTCCCCTATAGAATAGTAACCAATTTTTTCAAGCTTTATTCTCAAAGCGCCAGCCAGTGTTGCCATTGGATAGCCTGCATTAGGACTCGTAGTTTTATTATGATCGCGTCTCAAAATCTGTATTGATTGCTTCGAGTCCGCACCAATAATCTTTGCAACAAGTACCATCAAAACTGCAGTAATCCTTGCAGGTATATAGTTACCAATGGTATCAAGGGTTGCCGACATCCATCCAATGTCCTTGTAATAATTATCGTGATATCCTATCATAGAATCTAGTGTATTTATTATCCTATAACTAAAAGCCCCAGCCGGGCCAAAAAACGAATAATAAAATAAGGGCGAAGTAATTCCATCGACTACACTTTCACCAATGCACTCAATAGTTCCTGAGAGTACATGCTGCTCATCTAAATCTTTTGTATTTCTTCTTACTATCATCGATAAATTATACCGTGCGTTTACCAAGTCTCTCCTTTCCAACGCACTGATAATCGCTTCAGCGTGTTTTTCCATCCCTCTTATTGCAATAGTAATTTTCAAAATTAGTGTAGAAAATATAATCAAACCAATTGGCCCAAGTAAATGAATGGCTGAAAATGTGCCAATGTGCACTATGATTCCAAATGCAATAATTAATGAATTCGAAAAGATAATTCCCCTTAGTCTTTCTTTCTTTGTATGATTAGTACTGTTATCCTTCAGTTTTGGGGTAAAGTATCCTATGAGACCACCTAACCATGCAACAGGATGATATTTGTTAGAGGGATCTCCCAATAAGAAATCTATTGTAATTGCTCCCAGAAGTGCGATTAATAGGTTCTCTGGCACCATCACCAACATCATCACTCAAGTCCAATAACCATAGTCATTATTTTTTGTATGTCAATACTTTCAATTATTGCCTTTGCTAGCAGGTTGATGTGCCAATCCCACGATTCTCTTGGCTGTTCATATCTGCTTGAGCCCTTATCATCGAGGGAATCTTCATTTGGCAAATGAAAATCAACATTTGGAACTATCCCTAAAACTTTTCTTCTGGTTATTTTTTCAACTGATTTTATTGCCGGATATAAAAGTGATTTATCTCCACGAAATTTGTTTATCAGAAAGCCTTTAACCAGATCCCTATGAACTGGCTTTAACAATTTCATAGTACCGACGATACTTGCAAAACATCCACCTCTTTCTATATCCGAACAAACGATCACTGGCGCACATACTTTCTCTGCAAGTAACATATTTGCTGCGTCATACTTTGCAATATTGATTTCAGCAGGAGAACCGGCTCCTTCTATTACAACAATGTCATTTTCTTTTCTTAGACTGGAGAGGGCATTTAAAATTGATGGTAAGCCTTGTTGTAAGATGAATTTTTCATAATATTCTTTCGCATGCATTTCACTATAAAATTTGCCATCCAATATGACTTCACTTCGATATTCCCCAAGCGGTTTTAATAAAATGGGATTCATTCTTACATCTGGGTTCTTCCTAGAAGCAGTTGCTTGAATCGCTTGTGCCAGGGAGATCCTATCTAAGGTATTTTTAATGATATAAACATTAGAAGACATATTTTGAGCTTTGAATGGAACAACTCGGTATCCCCTGTCACTAAAAATTCTGCAAAAAGCTGTAACAAGAGTACTCTTGCCTGCTCCAGATGATGTCCCCTGAATCATAAACAATTTCGCCGTTGTCAGCTACCATCAACTGATTCCATTGCATGTAGTAAAAGCAAATTCTCTTTATGGTTTTTTACAGCTACTCGAATATATTCATGCCCCATACCAGTAAACGTACTACAGTCTCTAACGAGCACTCCATTTTTGATCAACATAGAATCTCTTACTTGTATGGAGTTTTTGTTTTTCAAATGGATCAAAAAATAGTTTGCATGAGATTTGCATGGTGTAAAACCCTGCATTTTTTTCTTTATCCGAGACCACATGTACTTTCGTTCTTTTTTGATTATTGTTTTTGCCTTCTCTAAATGGCTCTGATCGTTTAAAGCAGCAATTGCAGCCATTTGTGCCACCCCGTTTACATTCCAAGGGATTCGGTTAGCAGACAACTTGTTGGCAAGTTTAGGGTTACATACGCTATATCCAACCCTTAGACCAGCAAGACCAAAGGACTTTGTTAAGGATCTTAAGATTACCAAGTTGTCAAATTCATTTATTTTATTAATCATAGAATGTTGTTGACTATGATGGACATCATCCTCATCAACAAGTTCGATAAAGCATTCATCAATCAAAACTTTCGTAGAACTATCTATACTTTCAATTATTTTTTTAACTGCTGTAGCTGAAAATAATCCAGTTGGATTATTTGGATTACAGATAAATATAGCATCTTGTTTTTTGGCCTTTTGGATAATAAGATCTGTATCTAGCATAAAATTCTTCAATGGAATGAATAAAATATCAGCACCCACCCTCCTTGATGCAAGTTCATACTCACAGAAAGTTGGAGCGGGAATGAGGACTTTATTATTATGCGCAAATGCTCTGGCAAAGTCATGGATTATTTCAGTTGCCCCATTTCCAACACAAATGCAGTCTGACTCCAAACCAATATCCAAGTAATTCACTAAATGTTTTTTAAGATCGGTACAATCAGGATCCGGATACAAAGATGAAAGTCTACCTATATTTTTCTGAATTGACTTGAGAACCTTTTTGGAGATTCCTAAGGGATTAACGTTAGTACTAAAATCAGCTTTAACCAATCTAGAATTGACCGAATAGATCCCCCCATGTGAACAGGAAGTTGACATAACCCCTCCTGTTTTTAAGTCGCTCATTTCATACCAATTTACGTCAGCAGATATTTAGAATCTTTTGATTGATGGAACATTGTCTGACCAAACAAGACAAAAAGATTTGAAATAATCAAGATAGATTCTGAAAACGATTATTAAATACTTTACAGTTAAAAGCCTACTATGTTAAAAGTAGCACTCGTTGGAGCAACTGGAGCCGTCGGACAGGAATTTGTTATAGCTTTAAATAAACACCCATGGTTTGAATTAACAGAGATTGCTTCATCTGAGAGATCTGCAGGCAAAAAATACATAGATGCCTTACACGATCCAAGCACTGGGATCTTAAGATGGCATAATAAAGAACAAATTCCAGAATATATTCGGGACATGATTATAAGTAAGGTACAAGACATAGATAAAAAAAACTTTGATCTAATCTTTACTGCATTAGAGTCATCTGATGCCAAGGCAATTGAGCCAAGCTTCGCGCGCTCTTTACCTGTCATCAGTACCGCAGCGGCTTTTAGATACGAAAATGATGTTCCAATATTGATCCCAGGTGTAAATGACGAGCATGCCCACTTATTGAATGTTCAAAGAAAGAAAAGAGGATGGAAAGGTTTCATTGCTCCTCTACCAAATTGTACTACGACAGGTCTAGCAATTACCCTAAAGCCCATAATGGATAAATTTGGAATCGAAAATGTTTTCATGACATCCATGCAGGCATTATCAGGTGCTGGAAGATCACCAGGGGTTGTTGCCCTTGACATTATGGACAATATAATCCCTTACATTCCAAAAGAAGAAGAAAAGGTTCAGGTGGAGACCAAAAAGATCTTAGGCAATTTGGATACACACTTTATTATTCCCAACCCAATCAAAGTCAGCTGCACATGTACCAGGGTTCCGGTTTCTGACGGTCATACAGAAACTGTGTTTGTCGAGACCAAAAGACCTGCTGAACCAGAAAAAGTAAAGGAAGAAATGTTGAAGTTCTCAAAATCTGTAACCATCAAAAAACTACCAACTGCTCCACCAGAGTACATTGTTGTTAATGACGATCCGGCAAGACCACAACCGCGTATAGATAGAGAGATTAACGATGGCATGACAACGGTCGTAGGCAGGTTGAGAAAGGACACTGTTTTTGATAATGGAGTCAAATATATCTTGTTATCACATAATGAAAAAATGGGTTCTGCAAAAGGCGCGGTACTACTTGCTGAACTACTAAAAGAGAAAGATATTCTTTAATCCTCTTATTATTATTAAAAAATACTGTTAAATTTGAAATTAATACATTTATTAACCTGTCAACCACAGATATAATAGGTAATTTAAATGGGAAGAACCGATGATTTAGATTTAAAAATATTAAGTGAACTCGCAAAAGATGCAAGTGTTTCGGTACCAAAACTTTCAAAGAAAATAAACGTAAATGCTTCTGTTGTTTACAGTAGAATAAAACGACTTTCAAAGAGAGGTC
The DNA here is from genome assembly GCA_041156085.1 of Candidatus Nitrososphaera maunauluensis. GTDB lineage: Archaea > Thermoproteota > Nitrososphaeria > Nitrososphaerales > Nitrososphaeraceae > Nitrososphaera_A > Nitrososphaera_A maunauluensis. The sequence continues at coordinate 14,118 of JBEVTH010000006.1, read as the reverse complement.
TTATCAGAAAATTTACAATCGTAATTAATGATGAGGCCCTAGGTTTTAGTGTAAAGGCTCTTACCGGAATCAACATGGATTCGAAACTAAGGGATAACGTTCTGAATGAATTATTTAAAATTCCAGAAGTTCGTGAAGTTTCAGAAGTAACAGGCAGGTTTGATGTTCTAGTAACGATGAACGCTCGTTCTCTTGATGAAATGCATCAGTTGATCTCAGAAAAAATAGGCCATGTTGAAGGAGTTCAAAAGACTGAAACTTTTATCGAAATGAGAAAGACTGCCCGTGAAATAATTTACCCAACCTCTATCTCAAAGTAACCATATTACTTCCTTGCTTTCACCTTTGAAGGTATAAATATCCATTTATTACGTTTGATAACGATTAGAGAAGAGTTGATATCTGTACTGTGATCCCGCAGATGAAAGCAAGTAGTCGGCTCAAAAATTATTATGAGCTTACAAAGCCAAAAATCTGGTATCTGCTTGTTTTTACAACTTTTGCTTCGGCTCTAACTGCGTCCTTGTTATTTCACATATACGTTCAACCATTAACCTGGGGCTTGCTTATTGGAGGAGTGGCTGCAGGTTCTGCTGCTGCTGACACATTGACCGGTTATAACGATCGTGATATCGATGCTATCATGGACAGGACAAGAGGAAGACCTATCCCATCAGGTCGAATTTCAGCAAAACATGCACTTGAATTTGGTTTGATATTGGCAGCAGTTTCATTGATATCTTCATGGTTTATCAATATTTGGGCGTTTGCTCTGATGGCTTTTGGTCTATTCGATAACATAATAATATATAGTAAATGGTTGAAGAGGAGGAGCCTAACAAATATTATTTTAGGTGGATTCTCAGGTGGCGCTCCTGCACTGATAGGTTATGTGGCAGTAACAACACAAAATATCGAAATTGGTCTTGTTATGGCAGGTCTAGTTTTCCTATGGATTCCAACCCATATTTGGAGCCTCGCCTTGCATGCCAAAAATGACTATACAAGAGCAGGTATCCCAATGCTACCTGTGATTTTTACTGAAAGGAAATCAGTTCGCGTAATTGCAGGAACAACTTTGATGATGGTCATATTCAGTATTCTTCCATTTTTCTTCAAACAATTTGGGTTGATCTATTTGGTTACTGCAAGTGTTTTTGGAGCAATAATGATAGCATTGTCTGTATGGTTGTTAACAAAGCCTAGCGAGAAAGCTTCTTGGACTGTGTTCAAATTCTCTAGCCCTTATTTGACTGCACTATTTATTGCGTTTATGATTGATGCATTCTATCATTAATGAGACAAAGCTTTTTCACATTCATAAAGTATTCTTGCAATAACAACATGTGCCTCCAATTTAAATTCCCCAACAGAATATAATCTATTAAATAACTTGGCTGTATTATCAGAGAAATGACCTTTAGGAAATCCACCCACCACAAATGCACAATGACAGTTATCTCTATTAACATTTATTTTAACTAGTTCTTCAAATGTACTTTGAATCCCGGTAGTAGAAAGACCAATCAATTTATCGGGCTTTACTATATTTTTTATCAAATCTTCAAATGTAACATTATCTTGCAATTCTAGAAGAACATCATTTTTGTCAATATCTTTTATAACTTTGTTTTTGAACAAATCTATCATGAGACCTTCGAAGCGAAAATATGATTTTGGAATTCGTAAATCTTTACCGACGAAAATTAGCTTGTCATTTATTGTATGTACGTAAACATGTAACAGTCTTTTGAAAAATAAAGGAGTTGATAATGCTTCCATCAATGCGAAATGGACGATATCTGGTCGTCCTCGTTTCCAACTGAGTTTGAATTTAGCTTGTAGCATTGCATGATGGTGATAACTCCTATCAAGTAGAGTTTCTCCTGGCATCTTGCCAATCTTATGAGAATAATTTCTGACTGACGGATGCTCAACTATTTCCCTTGGAATAGTCTCCAGCGCGGTCTCAGCAATTACCAAAGATACTTTATGGAACAAAATCTAAACGATAAAATAGTATCTGCATCCGCTTTATAAACAGTAATAACTGAAGATGAATCTTCAGTGGTCTTCACTATTCGTAGAACAGTGATATTCAAAGATAAATTATATGAATGCATATTTTTTCTACAATCGAGATTCTTCAATATTGTTGTTGACTGAATTGCTCTCCCAAACCATCATTTGCTACTTTGTGCTCGATCAATGGTAGACTAAATGCAAATGTAGCTCCCATACAACCTTCATTTTCAATATTGTTTTTGGCCCATATATTGCCACCATGGGATTCTATAATACTCCGGGATATGAACAATCCCAATCCAGTGCCCTGATAAGATTTTGAGGCAAACTTTGAAAATAACCTTGGAAAAATGTCACAATCTATACCAGGACCACTATCTTTTACTTTCACAATGGCCTCCTCTATGCCACCTTGTCTTTTCTTTTCTATACTAATAATTATAGCTCCTTCTTTAGTAAATTTAATAGCATTACTTAATAGGTTGGAAATGACTTGAGATAATTTGTCCTTATCTGCATTAACAAAAATATTCTCTTCCTCTTGAGTTGCATTCAAAAATTTGATATTACTGATCCCACTGCCCGATAAGCTTCCATAATCCTGCAAACACCCTTGTATTAGATCCCTCAGATTAAGACACTCTTTATTTAATGCCAGGGAATTACTCTCTATTCTCGAAACGATCAATAAGTGTGATGCAAACCTTTCTAATTTTTTTGCATTGCGTGAAATTATGTTGGCATAATTTTTTGCTTCCTGCGTACTATCGAACTCATATTCTAATAACTCTGCATACCCTAAGATGGGCATGATAGGTGTTCTAAGCTCATGAGCTGCTATGTTAATGAACTCTTGTTGTATTTTATCATGAGCTTTTAATTGTTCGTTAACTAATGCAAGTTGTTCATTAGCAGATGCAAGACGTTCATTTGTTTCTCTTACTTGCTCATATAGCTCACTCTGTCTCCAAAGATTTTCAAATATTGCCACGTATGACGAGACGATCGATTTATTGGCACAAAAGGTAGTTAGACCTATAGCATCCTCTGAATCTTCTTTTGTATCATCTTTGACTTCAAATATCATGCATTCTTTTCTATCAACCAGTAAAATTGCAATTCTAGATTCTAATATTTCATCAAATCTCCTGATATCTAGCTGAGGAGCCATTAAAATGATTTCGTTTATCATCTTCGTTACTTTCTGACCAGCCGGAATTAGTAATCTAACCTTAACGCCATTTTGTATTATTTCCTTAAGCAATTGTATCATAACTTCTGTTTGTGATTGACGGAGAAAAGAATTGAGTGTAGGATACAGCATCATAATTTCCTTCGTTGCTGATTTGGCCACACTATAAGCTCTGCTTAGAGATTCAATGGGATTATGGATATTCTCTACCTCAGATGATGATGGCTCAGCTCCTCCTTCAATTTCCTTAATTTTGTCTGCTGCGTCAATTCCATTTTTCCATAATTCTTCAAATAGAGAAGTAAAATGTTCTCTATACAGTACGTCATTACTAATAAGAACGCTTGAAGATATTTTATCATCTCTCATTTTATCTACCGTAAGATTGACTTCTGTGTCTGTAACGCTAAAGTTGATAGGTATGTTCATTGTGTGTCTTATTTGCATTCCTAGATCCAAGAATTTCTTGACAACTTCTACATCTTGTTGTGTGCCTATATTGCCTAGCCACCTGATGCCCTTGTGCTCTCCTTTTTTGTACTTATCTAATACCTTTTTAAATGAACCAAAAGTGACCTCTTGAACATGCAATAATGCCAACCATCCAAAGCTCGAGCAAACTGATATCTGATCAGATGTATCTATTACATATAATGCTCTTAGTACAATCTCGTTTGGGTTCTCAAGTATTCTAGTTTCCGAATGTATTATTCCTTCTTCAATTTCTCTAATCTTTTGTTCAGCTGGTACACCTTCTGTCTTTTCAGTGAAAGCATCATCAAAAACATTCAAGGCTCTTGTATTGTATTTGTATTTAACATATAAAGCGTTTCCCGTCAATCTTGCAGCGTAAAAGAACACAGAGCTCCACGAATTTACACTAAATGCTTTTTTGCATGTATGAGTTTTTGTAATTCTTTAAGACAAGAATCCAGCTCTTCTTCCGCCTCTTCGAGTCCTTTGTTAACTATAATTTCCCCCGGCCCAAATCTCGTATCATTGATTGTAATTGGTATTTTTGTATGTAGAATCTCAGCTATAAACTCGAAAAGATTAGGATATGTCATATCCTTCGTGTAAACATAGCTGGTCGTTCCATTACTAAAAACTCCTTCTTTCTGTATCGGAAATTTAAAATCTTGCGAAGAAATAAAATCAATAATTTTTAGTGCTGCGTCTTTTGATTCTAATCCTTTATTTTGTTTTGAGTCTAGGTATCTCTTTGCATTGTATTCTAATTCTTCGAAACTTGTCATTCTTATCTAAATAAGTTTGCATAACAGGTTATTTACATTATCATTGAATGCGTGGGTATGAGTAATATAGGCTGATAATATGTACTTGAATATACCATGAGAAAGCAAGTTGCAAGGGAGATTGCCAAAGAACGGATTGAAATTTTGATAGCTAATGCTCTGCGCGAAGTCAAAGAATATGACGATGAGCTCGCCAATTGTCATGCAAGGCTCGCAAAAAAAATTGCCATGCGTACGCGTTTGAGACTACCGTATGAAATTCGACAATTATATTGTAAAAGATGTAAACAATTTATATCTCCAGGTAAGAATGCCAGGATAAGACTAGGAAGATCCAATATAAAGGCAGTCAGAATTACTTGCTTAAGATGTGGTCATGTCTATCACAAGATCTTGGGCAGATAACGGAAAACAGGTTGATTTATTCATCTGAGAATAAGGATTTATAAGGGATTTACAGGGTGATTATTTATAACAATGGCGAAAGCTTATGATGTTCCAGCTGATGACCTTATCATGAAGTTGGCTGAACAGCTAAAGAAAGACAAGAAGATCGAATCTCCAAGCTGGGCAGTATTTGTTAAAACTGGTGTACATACAGAAAAAATTCCCCAGAACAAAGACTGGTGGTATACAAGATGTGCCTCTCTTTTAAGAAAAGTTTACATTCATGGTCCCATAGGTGTCTCAGATCTAAAGAGTGAATATGGAGGGAGAAAGCAGATTGGATATAATCTTTCCCACCACAAAGACGCAGGTGGAGCAATCATTCGAAAGGGATTACAGCAGCTTGAGGTAGCTGGATATATCGTCAAAAAAAGTAAAGGTCGATTAATTTCAGAAGAAGGTATGAAAAGGATTGACAGGATCGCGACCGAATTGTATAAAGAGATAATTAAGACGTCGCAAGGGCTACAACGATACGCATAGTTCATGTCCATAAGGTATGTCACTATCTCAACAACCAAATGATGACGAAGCAAAGAGAAGGGAAGCAGAAGCTGCGGCTATGCGACAGCGTGCCCTAACTGTTCTTTTAGAGCCTTCAGCAAGACAAAGATTGACAAATATTAGAATGGTTAAGCCCGAACTGGCAGCAGCAGTTGAAAACTATCTAATAAGTTCAGCATCCGCTGGAAGATTGAACAGAGCTCTGACAGACGAAGAGTTGAAACAAGTTCTACTCAGCTTACAACAACCAAAGAAAGATTTCAGAATAAATAGGCGTTAAATTTTTCAAATTAACCCTTACTTATTATGGATCTAGATTTTATTGAGTAGATTGTTACAATGAAATTCAGTAGAAGCGATCTGAGAAAAACTCCAGCACATCATCAAAGTAAACTAACTTATGCTCCTGCAATAAAGTTATTATTTTTTTCTGATATAATTTCACCTGTTGCACTGTCCACAAAATAAACATGATTGTTTTTAATAACTTCCCATGCGAAATAACTTCCCGTAGTTGTTGTAGGCTCAGATTTACCGAGATATTTTCCAATCGAATTGGAATTAATATCACATTCAAAGATAGTACCATCACCTTTAATGTAGACATATTTTGTAGAAAAATCCGATATATTATATTGCGTGAGGTTTTCCTTTTGTGCAACTCTCGTAATAGCTTCTTTGGAAGATATAGGAGTCGAAAACAGAGCAGGCACTTTTAAAGAATTTTGTAATCCCAAATATATCGAAAATGTCACTATAACGCCAATCCCAATTAAGATAATTATTTTCTTGTCCATTTTATATGAGTAGGCCTTGACAATCAATAACATGCCCGTAGTTCAATTTTTTCCTTTTTATTTTAAAAGATCTGTTTGCTCATCTGTTTAGATCATAAGTTAGGTCGATATTTTGGATAACCTTATAACAGTTCCATGATAGTAAACAATGAGATCTTCCACACCAAAATTTCCGTAACATTCACTTCATTTGCTCTGGATTTCCTCAAGTTGGTTCAGGAACACTTTTTGCTTTTTTCCCCTCCTTGTACAGAACTGTCAATGCCACATCCAGCACTTTTTACTTGCAGGCTACATGAGAACAGGTGAGAAGTATGGATTTGGTTCGTTTGAAACTGAAAATAATTTTCATTACATAGAGTGTAAGATTCTCCCTGGGATATAGATATTAACATTCAAAAATTTGTCACATGGATTATAGCAGGTCCTTGAAGATGGTTTTGCTTCACTGCAGGTAGCATAGACGCTTGTTACGTTCTTCGATAAGAGCAATTGGATCTAGTTAACTATATTAAGTATTGATATTGCTTTCAATTTTATGAAGGCGGCCTTATTTCGTGAATATAATAAAGATCCTGAAAAAGTTGTAAAGATTGAAGACATCGATATGCCAAAATTGAAACCTACCGAAGTTATGTTAAAAACAGAAGTGGCAGGTTACAATTATAATGATCTTTGGGCCATCTGGGGAGAACCTGTTAAGGTTCCGTTACCTCATATTTCTGGAAGTGATGTGGCAGGAAGTGTGGTAGAAGTTGGCGATGATGTTACAAAATTTAAAGTTGGCGACAGAGTTGTGTCACATTCTAACCTTAGCTGTAGAATATGTGATGCATGTACTTCTGGCAGGGAGTATGATTGTGTTGATAGAACAATCTGGGGATTCCAGACTGGCCCTTTGTGGGGCGGGTTTAGTCAATATACACATTTGCCTGAGGTAAATGTGGCCAAAATGCCTGAAAATGTTTCTTACGAGGATGCAGCTGCAATCTCAATGGTTGGAATGACTGCATGGCATATGCTGGTAGGCAGAGCGAAGATAAAACCCGGACAAACAGTCCTAATCATGGGTGGAACTAGTGGAGTTGGTATGGCAGGAATTCAGATTGCAAAACTATACAATTGTACCATAATTGCAACAGCTGGTAACAAAGAAAAGATGGACAAATGTTTAGATATAGGCGCAGATTTTGTGGTTAACCATAGAGAAGGAGATTGGCACAAAAAGGTCAGAGAGATTACTAAAAAACAGGGAGTAGACATTATCTTCGAACATATTGGAAAGGCAACATTCCCTCAGGAAGTTAGTCTTTTAAAGACGGCTGGAACACTTGTTGCAACAGGTGCAACTACGGGTTATGACGCAACTATCGATTTAAGATATCTTTTCTTCAAGGGAACAAATCTACTTGGTTCGACTCAAGGGACAAAAGCTGAACTAGAAGAAGTAATTTATTGGATGGGTAAAGGAAAAATTAAACCTCTTGTTTCTACGATTCTGCCGTTTAGCGATATGGCGAAAGGCCATGTAATGATGGCGAAAGCTGAGCAGATGGGAAAGATTCTGACTACACCACAGAAACTTTAATTTTCCTCTTATTTTCATTTCTTTGTTCAAATGATCCTTAGAAGCCTGATATTTGTTCCTAGTAATAGCAAACGCTTTATTGAGAAAGCTAAGGCTTTAAATGCAGATATTATATGCTTTGATCTAGAAGATTCTGTCCCATTTAATGAAAAAACCACTGCAAGACAGGCGATCGTAGACATATTAGCAAAAAAGGCAGAGTACAGATCAAATATTTATATCAGGATAAATTCCTTAGAATCAGGGCTCGCTTTTTCAGACTTAAAGGCAATAATTCAAGAAGGGGTCGACGGTATCGTGGTACCAAAGGTAAATGACAAAAAAGAAGTAAATCAAATTGAACATCTAACATCTTCTCTTGAAAAGGAAAGGGGAATAGAAAAAGACAGTATCAAATTGATGCCATCTATTGAAAGTGCAAAAGGAGTCGTTAATGCCCATTCTATAGCAAAATCAGTTGAGAGAATAAATGCATTAGTTTTTGGAGTTTTTGATTTTCTCTACGATATGCATCTTGATTACGTTGAGGATGATGAAGTTGGATATCAATATGCTCGTGCGAAAATACCTGTTGACGCAAGAGCAGCAGGCGTAGCCGCGCTTGATGGTATCTGGCAAAAAGTACACGATATAGAGGGGTTGAGAAACGATGCTAGTATTGCCAGGAGATTAGGATATTCAGGTAAAACTATAATTCATCCTAGTCATATTGATCCAGTTCACAAGATTTTCATGCCCAGTAAGAATGAAATTGAATGGGCCAAGAAAGTATTGCAAGCACTTAGAGAACCAATGGAAATTGGAGACGGAAAAGGTGCAATCAAATTAGAAGGAAAGATGATTGATGCTGCACATTATAAACAGGCGAAGGCAATCTTGAACACTATAGGAGAACTAGAATAGAAGTAGGCAAGATACTAACGTAGAACAGGAGATGAGAATATCATCAACACTCAAAATTACAATATCTTCTCTATTGTATCAGAAAATCTTTAGTACAATATTATATGCAACGAAAATCAACACCTTTGTCAACAAATTCTATCTTACAATCTCCCCTGTCTCTTCTAAAATTCTTTCTGTGCCTGATGGATGCTTTAATATACCATATTCTTCAAACAGTTCGTCTAATGTTTTTTTTCTGATAAAGTATTCATCTTCATCAAATTCATCTTCATCGCCATAATACTCACGTATCAGAACTTTGAAAATGCCATCCTTGATCTCTCTTACAAGTATGTCAGCGTCTTCACCTTCATATACATAATACTTTACATAGTCAGATATTGGTAATTCTGTTTCCATTTTATTTCATTATCCTCAAAGAAGAACTGAATTGTCATATTTTAACTGACTAAGGCTATTATATTTTCTTTTGTCAAAGTATGCTTTTTATCAGGTCTAAACATATGATAAATAATGAAAAGAGTTGTTTACTGGTATCATTGAGGGTATTGGTATCGTAAAATCAATATCCAAACTTGAATGCAAAAACAAAGTAGCAGGAGCAGATACTAGGCTGACTATCCACATAGGAAGGCTCAAGCAGGGTCTGAAGACAGGCAATAGTATGAGCATCAATGGTACTTGTCTTACGATTATCAAGTTGTATAAGGAAACGGCGGATTTTGAGTTAGTAGATGAAACTGTCAAGCGCAGTTGCCTAGGTTTGATAAAACCAGGTGATAAAGTAAATATTGAGAGAAGTTTACGATTGACTGACAGACTGGAAGGGCACATAGTCCTAGGTCATGTAGACACTACTGGTACAATTGAGGAAATTAATACGGTCTCGACAGAAACAAAGATGTGGATTAAAATTAATGACCAAGAAGTATTTCGTTCAATTGTCCCTAAGGGATCAATAGCTGTAGACGGAATAAGTCTAACACTTATAGAAGTAAAGGATCAAATGGTCTCTATCGCTTTGATACCGTATACCTTAGATAATACTACATTAGGGTTAAAATCGAGAGGCGACAGAGTTAACATAGAGATAGACATAATTGGTAGGTATGTGACCAACAATCTACTAAAAAATTGGTTTAAACTCTGAATTTAGTAAACTATATAACGAATTCTGTTGCAAACTACCTGTTTGTCCTCACTTGAAGATGCAATCGCTGCGTTACGGAATGGTAGTTTTGTCCTTGTCCACGATGACAAGGGACGTGAAGACGAGATTGATATGGTAATTGCTGCTGAATACATTACCCCACGCCATGTTGCAATACTGAGAAATGAGGCAGGAGGACTCCTCTGTGTGGCTATTTCAAATGAAATTACGGTAAAATTGGGTCTTGTATATATGCAGGAAATAATGCTAAGCATGTCAAAGATTAACCCAATGTTCTCAAAATTAAGTCTCGGTAAATCTCCATATGGAGACAACCCGTCTTTTTCAATTTCTGTCAATCATCGTGATACATATACTGGAATTACAGATATCGATAGAGCATTGACAATCTCCAGAATAGCAGAAGTTTGTAAAAAAATTGATTCCGGCGGAATAGAAGAATTCGCAAATAAATTTAGAGCACCAGGTCATGTCCCAATTCTAATTGCCTCCAAAGGTCTTCTTCAACGACGAATGGGGCACACCGAGCTTTGTGTGTATCTCGCTCAAAAGGCAGGATTGATCCCAGTCGTGGCCATCTGCGAAATGTTAGATTCTATTACGTATAGAGCATTGTCAAAAAGTAAGGCAAAAAGATATGCTGATGAGGCGGCCATTCCATTACTGGAAGCAAGTCAGTTAAAAAATTCATAAGAGGTGACTTGATACTAATAATTGCACAAAATTAAAATAGCGATAGTAGTTTCTGAGTTTAACAGAAGCATTACATTTCAGATGCTCGATACTGCGAAGAGTCAAGCTCAAAAAGTCGATGCAGATATCAAATATGTATGCTACGTACCGGGTTCATTTGACATGCCATTGATACTTGAAGAATTGTTGAAAAAGAGAGACGTAGATGCTGTCGTAACACTTGGTGCAGTCATCAAAGGTGAGACACGGCACGATGAAATTGTGGCAGAAAATGCAGCCAGGCTCATCGCTGATCTTTCATTAAAACATGGTAAACCAGTCGCACTTGGTATAACAGGTCCAAATATCACCATTGAACAAGCAAGAAACAGAGTCAGGGTTGTACCAATCCGTGCAGTAAACGCAGCAGTTAATATGGCAATCAGAATTAAAAGGTTGAAAAAAGAGAATCAAGGTTCAAGAGAGAAGATGACAATAATAGATTGACAATCCAAATTACAATTATTAGAATTGAAGGATATGGTCCATGGACTCTTACGCTTGGCAGTGATAGAGAAGGAGTTCTGCAAATGCTCCAAGCAAGGATCTATTATGATGTACAGCGACTGTTTTCAGAAAGAGAATCTTTAGTATTTTCAAATAGATTTGATGAGTATTTTGCGATAACCAATGGTGTCTCCATTCAGGAGCATATAATGATACAGAAAGAGCTTGAAAACCTTTACAGCAATCTTAAACTATCCATGGCAGTTGGAAATGGGATAACATCATTTGAAGCAAATATAAATGCGTACAATGCAAGAAGGGCAGGGAAGCTTCTCGATAAAACAACTAGAATTTTTGGGAAATCAGCATTTTCATGTTCAAGTTCAGATCATGACTTTGCTCAAATAATGCACATAGATATTGATGGTACAACAGATGTTAGCTCCAGAATATCACCGTACGAAATTACATATCTAGTATCAAAGATCCACTCTAGCCTTTCGGAAGAATTTCTTAAGAAAGAGTCGATGACATTTTTCATTGGTGGGGACAATTTCATGGTGATATCAAACGGAACAACGAAGCAAGATGCCGAGAAAATTATCGAGACAGTAACTAAAGGCATCAATATAAAAATGAATTGTGGGATAGGTGTTGGAAGGACGGGAAGAAAGGCTGCTGGGGCTGCTACTCGAGCACTCGACACAATTAGAATATTAAGAAATGAAGGGAAAAATCAGTCGTTTTATGAGATAGAATGTCTTTAGTAATAAGGAACGCAAGTCTTCTGCTTGGAAAAGATTTAACTTTTCTCAAAACTGGATTTCTTGAGATTGGAAAGAATGGATTAATAACAGAGGTCGGTACTGGAAGTTATCATAATGCAAATCATAGAATAAACAGAAAAAAATGTGATGCTACTATAGATGCGGAAGGATTTTTAATCATTCCTGGATTCATAAACGCACATACGCACATTGGAGATTCGATAGGCAAAGATATTGGAGTCGATTCCGGGCTTGACGCCAGAGTCCATCCTGTTCTTGGGGCAAAAAAACTAATTTTGCAAAAGACCACACCAGAGCATCTGAAGATATTCATGAGAAGTTCTGCAATATCTATGATGAAAAAAGGCATAACTGCGTTTGCAGATTTCAGAGAGGGCGGTTACAGTGGAGTGAAGCTGTTAAAGGATGCGGTATCTGATCTGCCGATTAAATGTGTAATATTAGGACGTGTTGAATATTATTTTAGTCATGCGGGAAAAAAAGGATGGAAATCGGGAAATGGATGGAATCAAGAAAAAGAGGAGAATAGCAAAAAACTTCCAGCAGAGGCATCATATATGGCTGCTGATGTTTTGAGAATTTCCGACGGACTTGGAATTAGCGGTGCAAATGAAAATACCGATGAATCGCTTCAACAGTATTACGAATTATTGCAAAAGAGCAATAACAATAATAACAAAAAGAAACTGTTACTAGCAATCCATGCAGCTGAGTCAATGAGTACGGTTGAGTTTTCAAGATCAAATACAAATAAAACTGAGGTAAAAAAAATTATGCAATTTATGAAGCCTGATTTCATAGTTCATATGACCAATGCAACCAATAATGATATTTCTTTAGTAACAAAAAAAAGAACTGCAATAATAGTCTGCCCGAGGGCGAATGGAATACTTGGAGCTGGCATTCCAAAAGTTGCAAAAATGTTGAAGAGCGGGTGCACTATTGGAATTGGAACAGACAATGTTATGTTGAATTCTCCAGATATTTTCAGGGAAATGGATTACCTCTGGAAAACATCTAGGGCAACAGAACACAAATTCATTACTGCTAAAGATATACTAAAAATGGCAACAGTGAACGGGGCTGAAATCCTTAGGTTGAATTCAGGGTACATTGGAGTAAGACGCTCAGCTGACCTGATATTCATCGATAAGAGACATATTGATTTATGTCCTATGTTCAACCCCTATGCTGCTATAGTTCACAGAGCAAGTAAAGATTCAATCAGGGCTATAATGATAAATGGAAAATTTGTAGATGAACCGCAACTTTGATCTGCAAGTAACAATTAATGCGGCAATGACAGTTGATGGAAAGATTGCAACTACGGTAGGAGATTCTAAAATTTCCTCTCATCAAGATCTAAGAAGAGTTCATAAGTTACGATCATCCGTTGACGCCATTATTGTTGGAATCTCAACTGTCCTTGTGGATAATCCTAGACTTTCTGTCAGACTACATAAGCGTAAAGGCGAAAATCCTGTAAGAGTTATAATTGATAGCACAGCACGAATACCACTTAATTCAAGACTTTTGAAAAGCGCCCGTAAAATCAAGACTATAGTAGCAATAACAAAAAGAGCACCCAGCGACAAGATTCGTAAAATCTGTGATGCAGGCGCAATAGTTGTTATTGCCGGAAGTGAAACTGTTGATTTGGTAGAAGTTTTTTTGTTTCTGAAAAAGATAGGAATTAAAAAAATCCTCGTTGAGGGTGGTGGAGAGTTGAATTGGTCTCTTTTTAGATTGAAACTAGTGGATGAGCTAATTGTGACAATAGCCCCAACAATAGTGGGCGGTAGAAACGCGACCTCACTCGTAGATGGAGACGGATATCTTGAAATGTCAAAAGCCATAAAAATGAAGCTGATAAAAATATTGAAGCGGAATAATGGCGAGATTGTTTTATATTATAAACTCTAGAATGCACGGTAGCAGGATCAATTCCCATTACTATTGATAGCTTAGGGCGTATTAGCATGGCCTTTTTTATAGGCCACGTCAATTTTCGAGACTCACGGTATTCATGGGTAACGACGAACTGATAATGATGACAAAACGTCCTATGGTGGGTCTTTCCAAAGCACGCCTTGACAAATGGTGTGTAAAGATAATACAAAATTTGATTATGTTCTTGTAAGAAATTGGATTTAGTTATGGTTAATTATTTCGTGGTAATTAAATTAGGTTTACTTAATTACTTAGTTAGGGTATAAACTTAAGTATATATGTATACCCCCTAATGACGTATCATAATATACCTAT
>JBEVTH010000005.1:0-40736 GCA_041156085.1 Candidatus Nitrososphaera maunauluensis | reverse complement strand
TGGATGTTTTATACAAAAACCAGTTTCAATAGATTATTTGATTAAGCGAGTGAAAACTGAGTTAGAGTAAGATCAAAAAGAGATAGAACTTTGTTGTTACTAATTTATTATCTTATTTAGCCGTGCTATTAGTTCTTTATTTTCTACTGGCTTGATGCAATTTGCATCTAATGTATCAAATATATCTTGATGGGTACCAGATTCCATTTCACCAGCTGTCAGAAAGCATACCTTAACTTTGTGGTCAATCTTCTTTATTTCTCTATAGAATTCAAAGCCATTCATTTTTGGTATTTCAATATCAAAGATTAGCAGATCGCATACTACAATACACTACTTCAGGTTATTAAACTACCTAAAAAACAAGTGATAATGTATTTGAGATTTTGTTTTGACAAAAAAAGACGCCCTTTGCTACCCCACTATACTACATATACTTTAGATTGCATTCATCATCATTATCTCATTTACTCTTTCTATCAACTCTTCTATCGCAATTGGTTTTGCAATAATACAATTAAGGTCTGAGATCTTATATTTTTCTATTAGATTCTTATAATATGCTTCAGAAGCTGTGAAAAAACAAGCTTTAACTTTGTCATCTATCTTTCTTATTTCTCTATAGAATTCAAAGCCATTCATTTTTGGTATTTCAATATCAATGAGCAACAGGTCATACAAATCAGCCTTGAAATTAGATATTGCTTGTTGAGGATCATTGAAAGTATCAACTACAAATCCATTATCTTCCAAACCTATCTTAAAAACAAAAGTAATATCAGGTTCATCGTCTACTATTAAAATTCTTCTTGCTGTTGTCTGTGTAAGGGTTTGAATTTGAGTATGCTGAAAATGTAGCTTCATGATTGTTTCTTCATAGCGTTTATTCACAACGTTAGATCTTTGTATAGATAAATTGTTGTAATGATATTCATTATCCATAGTTGAGTTTATACGGATACACACTCTCCCGCTTCTTCAATCATAGATTATGGAAATTTTCAAGCTGTTAATACCAGTTTATAAAAAATGCATTTTATTTGTTAACAATAGAGCTTAGAGTATTAGACTAATAATTTCTCCAGTTAATAGAAAGAACTACTTAAAATTCTTAAGAATAAAATTTCCAGAAAAGATTATATAGAATTGCACGTATTCCACGTTGGCAATCTGGTTTCATCTCAGTTGGTAATATCAATACTACTAATTAAGTCAGAATACAGGTAGATTACGAACCACTACCTCTTCTTTTTCCTGTGGTCAATAAATCCCGGCTTTGCATAAGAGAACTCTTTCTTGATCTTTCTGATTAATTCTAAATTAATCGGATATGATTTCCTATAAAGGAAATTCGAATGTGGATTTTTCCAGCTCCAAGATGGGAATATAAAATGATTGAGTATCGGTACCAACATTATCTACAAAATTAAATTCTCCTGTTAATCTCTTAAGCTCTATGAATTTCTTGTTTGGTCTTTCACCTTGAATAATATAATGTACTATAATACCACCAACTGCTCCAGTATGGATAAAGAGTATTTGTTGATTTTTGTAGTTGATATGATAAAGCATTGGAATCAAGCCAAGAGCTGATTGTGCAGAAAAGAGTATGACTTTGAACATATCTTCTAAGGTTTTGTATTTTAGATAAATTGCAATTGAATCTTGTTCTCTTTTTTGTGGCATGTTGAATATACAAGATGGTTGGTTAGAAGTAATATAATAGATTACCTAATATCCTTTAACTATTTTGTTGTTAGTCTCTACGTTAATATACTGTATATGAAGATAATGTTGTATTAAAAAAATAACAGTTAGTTGTAGGATATAGATAAGATTACTACTACAGCTATAGGCTTGATTTCATTATCATTGCTTTAATTCTAAGGCATAGATCCCAGTGTTCTGGACATGAATCATGAAGGCATACTATTCTCATAGAATTGCAATTAAAACACCAAAGCTCTTTAGTAGCATCAGATATTGATGGTATAATAGCTGCAAATTGGTTCTACATCTTTACTAAATACGTCAATAACCTTTGTTACCTGTTGTAGTTGATTTTGCATTAAATAGCAGTATTTCCAAAGTGACCATTAGTCTTAATAGGATCTGGCATTATAGTTAGGTTACCACTGCTTAATAGATATATAGCAATCATTATACAAATCATCCAACGAAAAAGAGAAAGTTAAAAAATCAGGTTTGATTCTGGTTAATACTAATAATTAAAACAAGTATCATTGCCAACAGTAGTAGTAGGAGACACAGAAGTGCGTCATTGTAGCACGATAGTGATCATGCGCTGATCTTTTGCTACCTCCATTTATGAAACTCCTCTACTATTGCGGTATAAACATGTTATCAACCACTTGACGATAATATAGAATGGATGTTAATGTAAACTACCCATTCTTAAAAGGAGTGCTGATCTTATAGCAATGCCACTTCAAAGCTTGCTATCTCAGTTGTCGATATACTTTTTCTTCTCACTCCAATGTCATGCTGTTCAAGTGTTTATGATGCAAGACGAAGAATGAAGATACATAAGAATACAACCGACCAAGATATAGAAGTTCTGAGTGCATTTCACAAGCTAATAGATGGTGATTTTCAAGTAATATGAATGGTAAATCGATAATTAGTGACAAGACTGTGGTTGTTATATTAAATACGGTGGCAGAACAAAAGCAGTAGAATAGGTAAATTTGTTAACTGGATTAGTTCATAATAAATGTTTCTTAATCAATTGCAAACAGTCTTAAGATTTTGACTGAACAATCTGCAGAACAAACAAAAACACTAGACAAAATATCCACAACGCTAGAGCAAGTGTCTTATACGTTGAGACGCAATGAGTTAAAGTGAGCAGCCGGAACAATCACAATCTCTTATTTTCTTTATTTGGATTTCGTAGTACTTAAGACTAGATACTTTAGTCAAATGATTCTTAATTATTCTACCAACATAACCTTGACAATGATCATCTATTGATCTTCTATTGAACGATGTCCTTTTACAAATCATATAACTGTGGATTACTCAGCATTTAGATTAATGAAAGAAGATGAAAACATCAAAACTCTCGTTCCAGATATGAAAGGCAGCAGAATAAATGAAGTTGGTAGAAAAATCGAAGAGACCCTGGTTAATGAAATGAACAAACTACTACTAATAGCAAGAAGGCTTGGAAAAACAAGTTATCCAGATATCGAAATATCCCAAAAGCAGCTGTCAAAGAAGCAGTCTACATATGACATTTCTACTGTGGTAACTTATAAAATTAAAGCGAATGCAAGACATCTCGTGTTAAATATCGCAGTCACAGAGGAATGGCCAAGATATTGGAAAGTAGATGATTATGAAATAGGCGTGAACATAAAAAAAACGAGTTCAGTGCAAGAGGGATTTGATGGAGAAAAAAGTAGAATAAAGCGTCTGAGCGCTCTAACTTTTGTTAGTTTGTTCCTAATTTCTAATTGTGCCTTCAGAAGACGATAACAGACGATGTCAATAGTTTCGTTGGCACTAACGGAAAAGGCCATGAAAACCCATGGGAATAAGGATTGATCTACTAGATTCCTATCCAGAGGGAAGAGTAAATAATTTCATTCCCTTATGTTGTAAGGCTTAAAATTGCTTGAGCCATATCACCCTTGGATTCACTTAATGCCTGAATTGCTCTTTCTTTTGAAACATTTGCCTGTTGCATAACGAGGATAATGTCTTCTTCCTTCAATACAGGAGTATCTCTCTGCTTCTCTTCGATATTTGTGGCTACCACTTGAAAAATAGTACTGTCTTTTCCTTTCATTTCTATTACTTGCGGTTTTATAAGATAAAGTTCCTTAGTCTCTGTTTTGATAATTACCTCTTCAATGCTACCTAAGTCTTTCATTTCGAGTCCCATCTTATCTAGCATACGTCTCATCTCGCGGTTACCGCCACGCATCATGTCATTATTATTATTTTACTCGGCTTTTTATTCCTTCTCTAACCTTGACAGCAACTCCTTTATGATACTTTTTCATCGTTTTGGATCCGAATAGCGATCTGCCTATTGCTATAACTCTATCATTTTTATCTATTATTGCGACATCCGATCCAACTTTGACATTCGAACCACACCATTCTACGTGTTTACAGAATAAAGATCTACCCTCACTAACAAAGGGTATTGCTTCCTCGGATGGAATAACACAATTCTCTTTGAATTGTTTGTTCTTTAATAATTGTGCTGCTCCGAATATTGTTAAAGCAAGCCCACCATCAGTTCGCAGTGTTGCAACCAAACAACTTCCGATACTGATGTTTCTTATCCGTCCAGTTCTTCTAGAATATTCAAACTGAAGACCTTCTTCTAGAAGGATATCGGAGATTCCCATTCCAAAAATAGCGTCAATATGACAATGTATTTTATCTTCAGGGTTCAACGGTAAAGGTTCCATCATGATTTAATTGAAATACTCACATAAAATTGTGTCAACTTACATCTACGCGTCAAAATTATATTCATGTTAAGGAGTATCACGATTATTATTATAAAGAACATTATATTAGAAGAATCCTATACTCTTTTCTTGTTCTGTTGTATTTTTCAACCATGTAAATCAAAGAAAACATTAGGTTCTCCGATGCTCTTGCCTTCAAACAAGATCTCCAAAATATAGTTACTTAAATGGTTACTTAACAAACTCAGAAAAGCCTAAATTTACATCAATGAAAAATAAGTTAAATGCCTTCGTTTTGTGAACTATGCGGTCGTAGGGTAACAGATGGAAAAAAAACAGTTTTGGTTGACAGTACAATATTCAATGTTTGTATGCAATGTTCAAAACGTGGAAAACCATATGTACCAACTATGACTGTTAAAAAGAAAGCTTCTGCTACACCTACTCAAAAGAAAACTAATACAAAGATTAAGATGACTGATGATACAATCCTCAATCCAGAATTTGCAACGTTAATTAGGGTAGCACGTATGAAAAAAGGTTTGACACATGAGCAACTAGGGATACAAATGAATGAAAAGGCAATGCTATTAAAAAAATTTGAAACAGGCGCATTGAAACCTGATGAAATATTGGCTAAAAAATTAGAAAGGTTTCTAGGAATCAAATTGTATGTAAGTATCGAAGAGGAATAATAATAGATGTCCAGTCTAAGGAAGGCTATCTTGATCACATATCCTTTTGAAGATGCAATAAAAGAAGCAACTTCTCTTGCAGACACAGTAGGATATTCTGTTGAGAGAATAGTGAGACAACGTCATATTACACGATCAAAATATGGTATTGGCAGAGGAAAGGCAGAAGAAGTAAAAGAATTAGTTAAACAATTGGGACCAGAAGTAATTATTTTCGATGAGGTATTAAAGCCAACCCAACAATATAATCTAGCCTCACTCTGTCAGATTGAAATTATTGATAGGGAACGGTTGATTTTGGAGATTTTCGAACGAAGAGCAAGTACAGCAGAATCCAGAATTCAGATCAAACTTGCACAGCTTCGATATGATATGGTTAGAGCACGAGAAAAAGTAAGGCTTGCAAAAATAGGCGAGCAACCAGGGTTTTTTGGCATGGGGAAATATGATGCCGATATTTATTACCTTGACATCAATAAACGTGCAGCAGTTCTAAAGAAAAAACTGGAAAGAGAAGAGAGGAGAAGAGATCTTCATAGAGTTCAACGCTCAAAAGCAGGTCTGTCTATAATTTCAATTGCTGGCTATACCTCTGCAGGAAAAACAACCCTATTCAATACTTTGACAGGGGAATCAAAAAATGAAGGACAAGGACTATTTACGACATTATCTACGTTCACCCGTGCAATGAAATTAAACACCAGGAAAGTTCTCGTCTCAGATACTGTAGGTTTCATAAGTAAGCTTCCAGCATATATGATCGATGCTTTTAAATCTACACTTCATGAGCTAACCCACTCTGATCTTATCTTGCTTGTAGTCGATATAAGCCAGTCAATAGAAGAAATAGGAAGAAAATTAGATAGCTCTATCCACATAATGAATGAGCTTGGAGTACCAATGACAAAAGTCCTCTATTTACTGAACAAGGTAGATTTGATTAGTACGGACGATGCATTTGATAAATCTGCATATCTAGGCATCCTCGATTCTAAAAAACACATTTTGCCCGTGTCTGCAAAGACCAGATTCAACATTACTCAGTTAAAGAATTTAATATCATTATTAGTTTTTCCGGAAGAGGAGCAAAAAGCGGAAGAGCAAGCGAATATAGGAGAAACGAATGAAAGTAGCAGTTCTTAGAATAGGACATAGGTCGGTACGAGATGATCGTATAACTACACACGCAGCCTTGGTCTCTAGAGCATTTGGTAGTGACAAAATCTACATGACAGAAGTAGACAACTCTATAAAAGAAACCTTGGAAGAGATTGGTAAAAGGTGGGGAGGTAAGTATGATTTTGCCATTGAAATTATTGAAGATTGGAGAAAGGTGATTAAGAACTGGAAGAAAGAGGGTGGAAAAGTAGTCCTTTTGACTATGTACGGTATCAATATAGATGATACGATAAGTCAAGTACGAAAAGAGAATAAAGTTCTTGTAATTATTGGTGCAGAAAAGGTTCCAAGAGAAATGTATGACCTTGCGAACTATAATGTCGCTATCGGAAATCAACCACATTCTGAAATTGCCGCTTTAGCAATATTCTTAGACAGAGTTTTCAGTGGTAAACAATTGAAAAAGGACTTCAGTGGAGCAAAACTCAAAATTATTCCTATGTGGAAAGGTAAGATGGTTAAGGAGATAGATAACGATAACAACCGCATATAAATTAAATATTAAATCAGCGCACATTCTTTGCATTCAATAATTCTAACGTTGGGGCAAAGATAGAACCCATCTAATGCTCATAATCTATTTTTCAAAGATCTTTTTTTCATCTACTCTAGCATATTCCTGGAAGAGTATAGACCAGCATGTAGAATTTCTAAAAAACCAATCTGATAACGATCGTGGGTTTAGAATAGGCTCCCGGATTAAGTGATTGATCTATTATTCTTGTAGTCATCAAATCATTTAGAACTTCACTCTTCATAAAAGAAGGAGAATTTGAAAATTACTTATCCATATCGGAAGGAGATATTCAACGATTGATAAGTTAAAAAGATGATAGTATCTTACTGCCTTATCTACCTATAAAAGAAAATAATTGCACAATTAGAATTATTGTATTTTCATTATCGCAAAATTGGTTGGTATTTGTGTAATTTTTTGCCGCTATTTTCCCATAGAGGTACCAATATATCCTGTTTCCACAAGAGATATATGGTTTCGTTTTCCGGAATAGATCATATTGACGAAGGCTAATACCAATATTAATCAGAAGAATGTTTCATTTCCAAAGCCTAACCCTAGATGGGGTAGAGAAGAGGAATCTGAGGCTTTCGCTCAGAAGGTTAAACTTTTCAGACAGGGTAAGTTATCTGAAGATGACTTTCGCCGTTTTAGACTACAGCATGGTGCCTATGGTTCTAGACTACAGATGAATTATAGTATGGTTAGAATCAAAATTCCAAGTGGTGAAATTAGTCCAGAACAGCTTGAGAAGATTGCAAGTTTGTCTGAGGCTTTCTCGATTGGCTCGGCTCATGTCTCCACTCGTCAGAATATTCAGCTTCACTGGATACAACTGGAAGATGTTAGCGAGGTGATGAGAGGCCTAGTTGAAGCAGGTCTTACTACAAGAGAGGCCTGCGGCAACACAGTTAGAAATGTAATGTGCAGTCACTTTGCCGGTGTCTGTACAGAAGAAGCATTTGATGCTACTCCCTATTCCAAAGCAATTGCACGATTCTTTATCAGAAATCCAATGTGCCAGAACCTTCCTCGCAAGTTTAAAATTAATTTTGGTTGCTGCAATAAACATGGATTAGTAAGAATTGCAGATATCGGTTTGATACCTATGATCAAGGATGGAGAAAGAGGCTTCAAGATTTATCTTGGCGGCGGTCTTGGTGCAGCCTCATTTATGGGTCATTTATTAGAGGACTTTACACCAGAGAATAAACTGCTTTCAACAAGCATGGCCACAATTAGACTATTTGACAGACATGGCAACCGTGAAAATATGGCTAGAAACAGGATGCGCTATTTAGTTCATGAAATGGGCTGGGATAAATTCCAAAAGATGATACTAAAGGAGCGCTCAATAGTTCAGATGACGACTGCAGCCTCTACAGCAAAACTTTTTGATATCAGGGCAGAAGAAGAAGATAGACAATTACCAAAAACAGAATATACAAGGATCAAACTTCCAATTTTAAATGAAACGTCTAATATGGAAATCTCGGCTTATCAAAGATGGCTACATACTAATGTTGTCCCACAAAAACAGGGAGGATACTTTACAGTGTTTGTAACACTCGGAGCAGGTGATATTACAGCAAATCAACTCCGAGTATTAGCAAGAGCGATTCGTGACATCTCTCTAGAAAGTACTGCGAGAAACACTCCACAACAGAACTTTGCGATCCGTTTTGTAAAGGAAAATGACTTACATGAATTTTACGACAGGTTAGGATCTATTGGTCTGGCAAATCCTGGTGCATTAACAATTGCATCAGTAGTTGGATGTTCTGGAACTACCTCCTGCAATCTAGCAATTACAAACTCCCACAGATTGGCAAAAGAGGTGCAGATTAAATTTTTGGAATTAGGGCTCGATACTGACGATAGTCTTAGAGATTCGACTATCAAGATCAGTGGTTGTCCAAATTCATGTGGACAGCACGAAATTGCTACGATTGGATTCTTTGGTGGTGCATCAAGAATGGGAACTGCAATGGCTCCAACATATACAATGCTATTCGGTGGAAGCGCAGAAGAACAGGGGGAATTAGGCAAGTCAATAATGCGTGTACCAGCAAAGCGTGTAATCGATACAATTTGTAAGATAGTTGAAATATACAAACAAGAAAGATCTGGTACTGAAACCCTGAAGCAGTGGATTAATAAAATTGTAAAGGGGGAAGGAACAGGCAGCATAAAGTGTATTGAAAATATCAAATCAATACTCGCTTCATTTATGCAGTTACCTCCAATAGAACAAGATCCAGAATCATATAGAGATTATGGTACTGATATTAAATTTAGCGCAAAGACAGCCAGAGGAGAATGTGCAGCTTGAAAACTAAACTGGAGGACAAAAAAAAAGATACCCAAAAAATAAAAAGTATGGATGACAATAATTATCTTAGACTCGATATTATCTGTGATGCTGATACTTTACGAACATTGATGAGAAAAAAAGCGATCCGCATAGTAGACGTGCGTAAAGCGGAAGACTACCAACGAGAACACATTCCAACTGCAGTTTCACTGCCACTTGCGGTGCTATTAGGAAAAGATACTCCGTCTGGAATAGTAGATATTCTGGAGAATCTGGGGATATCGGACAAAATGCCAGTCGTAATCTATGATGACACATTCGGTGCGTTAGCAGCTAGAGTCGCTTGGACTTTTCAGTATGTTGGTCATACAAATACTGCACTGCTGGAAGTAACATTTAGTCATTGGAAAAGTTTAGGATTGGAAACTGAAAAGGAGTCCAATACTTTTCCAAGGGAACAACATTCACTAAACATAAATTACGATATTCATGCTGACGCATCATACGTTGAGACTGCAAAGGAACAACCTAATAAAATATTGGTGGATTCTAGAGAGCGATTGAATTTTTTGACTGAGCATATTCCTGGTGCTAAAAATATTCCGTATACTATGGTAGGATCAATCAACGGTAGTATATTACGCAAGCCTGAAGAAATAAAAAGATTTGTCGACAATAGAGGAATCTCACCTGATGTTGAAGTCATCACATATTGTGGCAGTGTTGGAACGTTATCTGGCTTAACGTACTATGCATTAAAATTGGCAGGAGTAAAGAATGTTAAGCTGTATTCAAAATCATTTAGAGAATGGAAGTCTTTAGGGAAACCCAGAGAAGAATTTAAAGATGCCAACTACTGGGATTTATCAGCAGAATAAGATAATGCTATTATTTATAATGGTATAACCGCTATGTCAATAAAAAAGGACCAGTTAAAGATGTACTAATTTCTAAAAAGATGATGAACGATAGTGCAGGAAGTATTTGGACGAATTAAGAGAAGAAAGAACAAGGGACATACAAACCGGGACTATAGAATAATGGGAGAGTCCTGATCTATATTCTTCTGACTACTAGGTCAGCATTACCTTCAAAAGAAAAGGGCTTTTGAAATGTACAGAATGTAATTGCAGGGAATATGAGTAATAACTTCGTGTTATATATTTATAGTACAAAAATAATTATTTCTTGTCTAACGTACACCAGCAGAGTGACTTGTTTTACTGTCTAATTCTCTGATGCGTTCGGGGTTTCTACATTATCAACACTATTTCGCCACAGATATCATATTTATTCAGATTTGATTGCCAGTTGTTTTATATAAATTTCATGCTTATTCTGTGCTTTCCCAGTGTGGGAATAATGGCTTCTTATATTCACATTTAAGCAAATTCTATAACAAAGGGCTATATAACCATCTACAATATTATTTTACTATGCACTTTAACACTGACCTGCTAGATGATGTTAATCTCAAGATAATGGATATTTTAGGTAAAGATTCATCAACGCCATTTGTTGAAATAGCCAAGCAAATAGGAATATCTGATGCAACAGTACATATCAGAGTTCGCCGATTAATTTCTGAACGTGTTATTAACAAATTTACAATCTCTGTAGACAATAACCTTCTTGGATATGACCACCTAGCTTTTATTGGCATAAATGTAGAACCAGGTTTTGCAGATGAGGCTATTTATGAGTTATCTACCATAGAAGAAGTTCTAGAGGTTCATGAAATGCATGGTACCTTTGATCTACTTTTAAAAATTCGTGCTAAAGACTTAGAGCAGATGAGGGATATTGTAGAGAATAAGATACGAAAGCTACCACGCATTTTAGAGACAGAATTAATGACTGTTTTGAAAACTAGAAAGGAAGAGCAGATAGTTTCATTGAAGAAGGATATTGTAGAGAAAGATACTGCAGTATACAAAAATTCTTCTGGAGTTTCATAATTAAACTATACCTCCATAACCTTGCAAACTTTTTAGGTCATGTTAGTGACATTACAAACTTGGTGAGTTCCTTTCTTATCCGTATTCATCTTAGTATGTTCTTGTTTTATTACTATTGCCTACTCAATTAGAGAGAAATACAAAAAAGCTTGATGTAACATTATGTACGACTTTGTTCTCATACCAGATAAATAAATGTTATCCACAGTATTCGTTTATCGTGGTTCATAAAAAAAGTCGCGACCAAAAATGATTCTGAATCTGTTATCATAGAGGAGATAATGTGTTCAGATTATGGTGAACACAATATCATTATTTATCCAGATAATTGCACTCTGAGAAATATTTACTCTGGCTACTACAAATCGTTGTTTGAAAATACCAATAAGAGTAGTAGTAATTATGATGAAGAAATGGTTTTGATTATCCCTAACTATGAAACTATCCAAGGTATCAAATTCACTTTAGAGAAAAGGGCTGGCATAAACGTACAAGAACCTAAGAGAAATTGCTCACTTGTAATTGTGGATTTCCTCAAGGCATATTCTTGTCTAAATAATAATAAGGCTACATATAACATTATGAGTAGAATGGGATCTTTCCTAGAACAAGTAGAAAATATAGGTAAAAAGGGTATCATCATAAATTTCTGACATAGGATCATTTTACCTGTTTAAAAAAGTAGATGATCTTATCAGATGTGAAACATTTTCCCACAAAAAACAAATTTGAAATGTAAAGCATTCTGTAGTTATCCTAAAGATTACTTTGATTTGAATTCTAAGGACCGGCAGATGAGATTGCTTGGGCATCATTTTAGAATCTAATAGTTGAGACGAACTCACTATAATTGAAGAATGTATGTGTTTTTGTCGCTTAATTACGTCCTCCATCATTGAAGACAAGATTACATTAGATTTGAGGTTGTGCGATCTGTAGGCTTATAAATTAACAGTTCCTTTTGCTTAGCTTTGGAATATTATCGATAACTTCAGGTAAGCTTTTTACCCGATTCAATATATGGATAGTATAATCATTCGAAAAATCCAAGTAAATGCACTTGTCAAAAGGAAGATATAACTCACTATTATTTACCCTCTATTATTAGTGATAGCGAGCAGTGGATAAAAAGGAACTTACTAATCTTTTCTCATCTGATCCAAATAGGTATTATAAAGTTTCTTTATTCGATAGAATGGGCTTTAGGCGTCAGAAGTGTAGCAGCTGTGGAAAATTCTTTTGGACTCTAGTTGAAAGGATACTTTGTCCTGACCATGAAAATTATAGTTTTATAGGTAAACCTCCAACAAATAAGCGGCTTGATTACGTTAATGCTTGGAAAGAGACAGAAGAGTATTTTCAATTTAACGATCACTCAATAATTAGGCGATATCCAGTAGTCTGTAGATGGCGTGATGACCTATATTTCACAATAGCATCAATTGTCGATTTTCAAAGAGTAATGGGAAACAAGGTAGTTTTCGAGCTACCTACTAATCCACTTCTTGTTCCGCAGATGTGTTTACGCTTCAACGACATTGAAAATGTAGGTTTGAGCGGCAGACACTATACAGGTTTCTGTATGATTGGGCAGACTTGCAATGCAGATGCTCCAGGCGGTTACTGGAAAGATAGATGTATCGAACTAGATTATGGGTTACTTACAAATGGACTTGGAATAAAGCCAGAGGAAATCACTTTTGTAGAGGATGTCTGGATGGGTGCAGGCGCATTTGGTTGTTCTCTAGAATATTTCGTGTGTGGACTTGAATTAGGCAATGCCGTTTTTACCGAATTTGAAGGGAACGAAAATAATTATCGTGTAATGGCTAATAGAATTATTGATATGGGTGCAGGACTTGAAAGATTTTCATGGATTACAAATGGAACACCAACCAGCTATGATTGCTCCTTTGGTACGGTAATAGGGAAACTGATTGATGCTACTGGAACTTTTGGGAATTCAGATATTCTCTCCAAATACTTTGGGGCAGTGTCTAGTAAACTTGACGTCATGGGGGGTAACATAAATGCACTAAAGTCATTGATTGCTAAAGAATTAAAAATATCATATGAGCATCTTACAAAGATGATTTCTCCTTACGAAGCAATTTACACCATTGCGGATCATACTAGAACATTATTATTTTCGATTTCAGATGGGGCTTTACCTTCAAACGTAGGCGGAGGGTACAATCTTAGAGTAATTCTAAGAAGAGCACTTTCAATTTTGGAAAGGATGGGATGGATTATTAAACTTGAAGATATTGCTGATATGCATACTGATTATCTGAAGCAAATGTATCCCGAACTTGATGAACATAGAGAAGACGTCAGAACAATTTTGCAGATAGAATCCAGTAGATATATAGGTTCTAGAGAAAGGATGAATGCAATTGCCACTTCTATCAACCGAAGTAAAAAGAAAGTAATGGTCGATGATCTTATCAGGATGTATGAATCAGATGGTATTACTCCAGATTTTTTGGTAGAAGTAGGAGCAATAGAAAGTATACCATCCACTTTTTACACTAAACTTGCTGAACTTCATACAACTCAAACATCAACACAGGTTCAAAAACCCATTTATGGTTTAGATGACCTTTTACCTACAAAGCTCTTATATTATGAAGACAGATCAATGCGTGAATTTACTAGCAAGGTTCTAAAGGTGATAGAAAATAAATATGTCATATTAGATCAAACTGCATTTTATCCACGTGGTGGTGGGCAAGAACCTGATTCAGGCGAGATTGACGGTGTAAAGGTGGTTGACGTTATAAAGCAGGCAGATATTGTAGTTCACAAATTGAAAGATGTAAGAGATTTTGTTGAAGGCAAAGCTGTCTATGGAATAGTAAACGAGCGAAGACGGGACTTGATTACTAAACACCATACTGCAACTCATGTACTTAATACATCTGCAAGGATCAACCTTGGATCGTGGGTCTGGCAAAATTCTGCATTTAAAGAAGAAAATTATGCTAGACTTGATATTACCCACCATTCCGCCCTGAGTAGAGAAGAGGTTGAGAGAATTGAAAAAACTGCTAACAGTGTGATCAGACAAGACTTGCCAGTTATAATCAGGATATATGGACGAGGCGATGCTGAACAGAGGTATACGTTTCGAATATATCAGGGAGGAGTGGTTCCAGCCAGCAATATAAGAATCGTAAATATTGAGGGATGGGATGTTGAAGCTTGTGGCGGAACACATGTTAACAAGACTGGTGAAATAGGATTTATCAAAATTACAAAAGCGGAAAGAATACAGGATGGCATAGTAAGATTGGATTTTGTCGCTGGCGAAGCAGCTGTAAATTATATACAAAAGCAGGAAAATCAGCTTACTGCTATTGCTCAGTCTCTAGGTTCAAGTAAGGAAAAAGTTGTTGAATCTTTCCAAAAAAGTATAGATGAGGCAGAAGCAGCGAAGCGAAAAATCAAGACAATACTCAGAAAAACTGCTCTTTCTATGGCAAAGTCAATTATTGCAGAGGCAAAGCAGCTATCATTAGATGGTACATATGGAATCAAATTCTACAGTGTGTATGACGATGAACTTGATGACGAATATTACATTGCTATTGGTGAAAAATCTATTGAGATTGATCCTTCATTAATCTATATTGCACTGATTTCAAAAAGTCAGGGAATCCGGGTGGTTGTGTTTGTTGGTGAAAAAGCAAGACTGAAAATCAAGGCTAGTATCATAGCAAAACAAATTTCGACTCAACTTGGAGGTTCAGGAGGAGGTGACGACAGATTTGGTCAAGGTGGTGCTGGCATTAACGGGATCAATGATAGAATAAAAGAAGTTTTACTTTCAGCGGAAGAATCAGTTGTGAAAAACATCGCAGGATAATGATGAAAATGACAAGTATCAGTACTGCTGCCAATGGCAGCAACAATAATGATAGAACGAAGGCAATGATAAATTGGAAATCTATTGAAGAAAAGTGGCTTCAAAGATGGGAGGAGCAAAAGATCTTCCAGACTGATCCAGATTTTGCAAAGAAAAAATTTTTCATAACTGTAGCTTATCCTTATCCCAACTCTCCACAACATATTGGACATGGAAGAACTTACACTCTAGCTGATACTCATGCCCGATATATGAGGATGAAAGGCTATAATGTATTATTTCCAATGGGTTTCCACTATACAGGAACGCCTATCCTTGGTATGTCGCGCAGAGTTGCTGCAGGAGATAAAGAACTACTGGAGACATTTCGTAATATCTATGGTGTTTCAGATAATACAATAGAAACTTTTGTCGAACCTATAAAAATTGCCAGTTACTTCCATAATGAGATCAAATGTGGGATGAGGGAGATGGGTTATTCTATAGATTGGCGACGTGAATTTACGACTATAGATAAAGCATATTCAAAATTCATTTCATGGCAATTTAGAACATTGTTAAAAAAAGGATTGATAGTCCAAGGTTCTCATCCGGTAGGTTGGTGTCCAAATGACCAAAATCCGGTTAGCCAGCATGATACAATTGGTGATATTGAACCAGACTTCAATGAATATACAATAATTAAATTTAGTTTAGAAGATAATGCTGGTTGTATAATTCCAACCGCAACATTGAGACCAGAAACTATTTATGGCGTAACTAATCTATGGGTCAATCCTGAAATTGAATATGTCAAAATACAAATTGATAATGAAAAATGGATTGTTAGCAAGGATGCAGCTAGAAAATTAGAATTTCTAAATCATAAGGTTGTAATACAATCTAGTCTAAAGGGAAAAGAAATAATTGGTAAACATGTCAAAAACCCCATTAAACAGATTTCAATTCCTGTGTATCCTGCATCATTTGTAGAAGCTAATAATGGCACAGGAATAGTAATGTCAGTTCCAGCACATGCACCTTATGATTTTCAGGCTTTAGAAGATTTAAAACAGAATACTTCTAATAGTAGTAATATTAATGAATTCGGACTAAAAGTCGAAGAAATAGTAAAACCTATAACGACAATTGAATCAGAAGGCTATTCTAATAACAATAATATAACACCTGCCGGAGAATTCGTAAGGAGATTCAAAGCAAAGAATCAACAGGATCTAGAACTGAAAAGGGCCACTGACGAGTTGTACTCCTATGAATTTTACAAAGGCAAAATGTCCCAAAATACTGGTAGATATGCAGGTATGCCAGTATCTGAGGCAAAGGACAAGATAAAGAAAGAATTAATCACAGCTGGCTCTGCAGACATAATGTTTGAACTGGTAAAGAAACCTATTAAATGCAGATGCGGTACTGAATGCACTGTTAAACTATTGAATGATCAATGGTTTATAAATTATGGTGATAAAAGATGGAAAGACATAGCACATGAATGCATCAACAAGATGGATATAATACCAGAAGAAATTAGGCAGGAATTTAACTATGTTATTGATTGGTTAAAGGAAAGAGCCTGCGCAAGGAAATCAGGACTTGGTACTAAACTGCCGTGGGATCAAAATTGGATTATTGAAAGCCTCTCTGACTCCGTTATTTACATGGCATACTATATTATTGCAAAATATGTTAATGAGAATGACAATAATATTTCATCCATTAATTCAGAGAATATAATGGACTCTTTCTTTGATTATATACTACTCGGAAATGGCAATGTTATACAGGTAGCTGCAGACTGCAAAATACCTACGACATTAATCAACGAGATGAGAAATGAATTCTCCTACTTTTATCCTCTAGACGTACGACATTCTGGAAGAGATCTAATCCCAAATCATTTATCATTCTTTATTTTTAACCATGCGGCAATTTTTAAGAGGGAAAATTGGCCAAAGCAAGTAGTAGTCAATGGCTCAGTATTGATGGAAGGAAAGAAGATGTCAAAGTCACTCGGAAATATTATTCCATTGCGTTCTACTATCAAAGAGTATGGTGCTGACGCAATTCGTTTAGCTATGCTGATCTCTGCAGAGCTGTTACAGGATGCTGACTTTTCATTTGATGCAGTCAGTGGAATTCGGTCCAAGTTATATGATATATATAACATGGCAATAGAATGTTTGATAAAGAAGAATAAAAATCAAAAGACGGGAGGAAGGGAGGAAGTGAAGACAAAAGCAGGAAATGTGATAACTGAATTAGAAGATCGATGGTTTGTTAGTAGGTTGCAGTATACCATTGAAGATACTACAATATCCATGGAAAAATTAAGAGTGAGAGAAGCATTACATTCAATACTGTATTCGCTTGATCAAGACTTGCAATGGTATAGGAAGAGAGTCAAAACTAAAGACAGGGAAAATTCTATTTCTGCTATTTTATGTCTGTTTCTTGAAACTCGCATCAAGATGCTTGCTCCCTTTGCTCCATTTATAAGCGAAGAAATTTGGGAAAAAATTGGTGGTGATAGTATTACTTCACCCTTCTCTTTACCATCATCATCTTCAATTATTTTTGCTGGCTGGCCACAAGTTGATCATCATAGAAAGGATCCAATAGCTGAAGAATCAGAACATCTAATTATGAATTTGATATCTGATATTCAGAAAATCATAAAAGTTACAAAGATAACTCCAACAAAAATTGTTATTTATACTGCAGCACGTTGGAAACAAAGGATCTATCAACAGATACTTGTGATTATGTTATTAGAAAGCAAAACTAACTTTGGAGATATTATGAAACAACTAGTCAAGGATTCAGAAACCGCGTCTAAGGCAAAAAATGATCCAATCTTGATAAGAAAAATGATAGAAGATATTTTATCAGATCCAGTTGAAGCAAGAAATAGGAGATTGAAATTAGCAGCAGACTTTGACGAGATTTTTCCTATAAATGATGCTAAAAGATTGTTATCTTTGGAAAGTGGAAATGCACAAGCTCAGATAATTGTCTGCTCAGGAGAGGAGACAGAGAGCGAAGAAGAAAGTGGTGATAATTCATCAGATAAACGTGACCCTAAATCAAAAGCAAAGTTTGCTAGACCATTTAAACCTGCAATTTATATCGAATAATACTGTCTACGGTAGTAACTATGGTGATTATTTCTTCACTTATTTCTCTTCCTCTTATCTCTCGCAATGACAATAGAAGAAACCATGTATATTGAAAATCCTGCAATAACCATGATCAATCCATAAAGTGAAAATCCTCCTCTTTTGAGATAAGTACCTATCCCTACGAATATTGCTCCTACAACCAATAATGCTAGTCCTGCACGGGCAGAACCAGGCATCCGAATTTTCTTTGACAATCGCTTTGCCTACTATTAAAATAGGTCATCTAATTGTCATATAATCTGTATGCTAACGTACAATTTAATAAATATGGATTCAAACTGCAAAATACTACTGACATACAATAACATTTTCCAGAAGATTCTTATTTGCAATCAATGCGTTTTTGTAACGGTGTTTGCGATTTAGGTAACGAACGACTTCTTCACCCTATACATGATTCAATCAAATGGATTGATCGTCGTCCAGGCCGTAACGTGTAAAAACTTCAAGATAAAGTGCACAATTATGAATTTCGTTAGAATATATCAAATTAGGCGAGGAGGATTATGATTAGTAGGAAGTCTACATATCATGAAAGAGTTAAAGCACATATTGCTCTAAATATAATTCAAATGGCTAGAGCAATTTATACTACAATTGTAATAATAATATTGTCAGCAGGACTCGTATTAGCATCTACGTCTGTAGGAGTACAACAACGTTTAGTATTCGCATCATCAGGTCAAATAACAGCTGGTTCTATAGTGAAAGGTGACATAAAAAATGCCAACATGACTGCTGGCAAGATTGAAAAGCAATCAATAACGAATGCCCAGCTTAAAGCGGCTAACATTACAGGGGCTACTATAATGAAAGCTGACATAACAATGGCAAAACAACCTGCTAAATTAAAATCAGCGGCGGGAAAAAGTAGTGCTGGTAATGCAACTGTAAGTCAACTAAAGCAAGGTAAAATAACAGCAGGTCAAATAACAGCAGGAAATATGACTAATGGTCAAGTAAGTGGCGGTCAAGTGAAGGGAGGCAACATAACAGGGGCTACTGTGACAGGAGCTGATCTGACGGCAGCAAGTGTAAAATCAGCGAGCATAACTGGAGCGAACGTAACAGCCGGTTCCAATCAAAACGCTAAACAAGGAAATCCACTAACCAAGGTTCCAGTAATAGGAAAGCTGTTTGGCGGTAAATGATGTAATATTTAAGAATACAATGCTACCTACTTTATTGGGTAGAGCAGTAAACAACTTTTTATAGAAAGTCACGTGGGTAGGAAAGTTTTTCAAATTTATGTATTTGACAATGTTAGATCTAAACGATAGGTGTTAGAACAGGTCTTGGTAACGATGATAACATGATGATCATAGATCCATTCTTCGGTATTGGATCGAATACTTTCAATTGCAAAACACTTGCAATGAAAAGAATCGTCGCATTTGCCATAAACTCAAATATATCCAGAACCAAGCCCAATATGGCAATGCGAATTATTAAATAAAGTCAAATACATCTTGAAACACATTCATGGTTTTGTTAAAATAAAAGATCAAAGGACCATCTTACAGTGGATTTTATTACTTTTTAACTAAACTTTTATTTTATATGTAGTTAATTATATGGATACAGATAGCCCTATTTTGAGGGATGCTTTGTTATCTGCAAATTGCCACACCGGCCTGTTTTTATGTATTCAAGCCGGAATCATTTTTAAAAGTACAGGGTCAATCTAGAAGCTTCTTATATAATAATACTAAATACATGCATTAATACATTATACTCTAATAATTAACTGGAATGACGGGCATTGCAAGTAAGGTTAAAGAAAAAGTAAGAGGTGCTAAAGACAAAATGGTAGGTACTGCAGAAAAGGCAACTAACACCACTAAAAAAACTGTCTCTTCTTCCACTACCACTACTGATAGTAGTAGGCAAGGCACAAAGGACCCTACTCAGGAATATGATGAAAAAGAACCAATGTCACCGGCTAAAATAAAACAGCATGAACCAACTGCTGTTCGAAGAGATCCAAGTGACCAAAAGATTATAGAATCAGGAAGAGAAAGTGTAAGTGCGGAAGATGCAAAAGAAAAAGCCAGAAGAAGTGGTATGACAAAAGGAACAGCTGGCGCCTAATAAACACAATAAATACGGTGTAAACAAGTAGCAAGAAAAAGTAGAAAAGAAAAACAAGCAAACAAAAACTATACGCTCTTTTTCGTTTTTCTAATATGGACTAGGTCAGGCATGTATTACTTGTATTATCTATGATTAATACATTTTATCGAGGTTGAAGAGCGGTAGGAAAACTATGAGTATTAAGGTATATTATGTCCTCTTACAATTTTTACACTATACAATATAAAATTGAAAATGTGAGTACTATAAAATAGTATTAAAGATATTATAGCTTTAAGAGATTTGCAAGTATCCGGAGGAGATCATATGATATAATACTTTGCTTTAGCTTTTTCAGGTTCAATTTATTCAATGAATTTGTCAAAGCCTTTTTTTAGGCATTCAGTAAGACTTAGCATATGGTACTTGGACTTCTGTGGACTCTGATAGTTGTGGTCGTAGTAATAATCATTATAGTGGTATTGCTAAAGCTGGTTTTTGCCATAATAGCAATAGGTCCTGTAGCATTGGAACAACATGACATACAGACTATAACCATGCTTGCCAAAGATCCTTGGTTTTGATTTAATTTACATATTTTTAAAAAATTCTTTTTCTAAATATACGTTAATGACATCTTTGAATGCAAGATATTTGATACTTATCCAACTATAAGGATGTGTTAAGGATATTGGCTATTACCAATATTCAAATGTCTCTTCATTATGATTAGGAAAAGTATCAACAATGCTTGCATCATAAATTATGTTGAACCTCCGTCAAAAGTTTGGTGTATATGTGTTTTAATAATTTAATGAGCAAGCATTATACATACGAACATGAGTAATAATAAAAATAAGAACAAAGACATGGGAAAAGATGTCATTGAATCTTCTAGAGAAGACAGAGTACAGATAACAAGTACTACTGGCGATATAACAAACGTTGGAGATACAGGCAGAAACACAATAGATACTGGCGATATAGCTAGAGCAAGCATTGCCAAAGGAATAAGAGGTCCAGATAATGGTAGTGTAACTGCGGCAGATATAATCAAAGGAAGAACAAAACCGGACGATATAATTTCGTATACTACAGGGATATCAGCAGAGACTGGAAAGGTATTAAACCCACAGACAGAGGCAAGCATAACCAAAGATCTAGATAAAGATATGACGACAACAAATACTGAAGAAGATGTATCTAAGTTAGTCAGTTCCGGAACATCATCAACAAAATCCGGTGGTATTGACAAGGCCGATCTGTACTCTTCAGACGATAGCAGCAGACATTTAGAGAAAGTTCAAGAAACAACAACAACTAAAAAAATAGAACATAAAGAGGATAATACTACTTCTAGTGAGTCTTAATATAAGAAAACGAGGAGAAAGTATTGTCGACTAATTATTATCCTAATTATTATCTAGCAATAACAAAACAAGGCGCATAATACATAATGGGAAGAAAGGAAGCTTTCCCATATCAGCGAAAACTACTGCAAACGAATCTGAGAGCACAACATCATCAACTCATTAGATGTACAGTCCACGCAAGTAGAGAGAGAATAATATATGATAGATACAGAAATTATTGAATAAAAGATAGGTGAAGTTCTTGGTCTAGAAATGGCTGCTCAAAAAGCAGTTGAGAAACTTGTTTCCAACGGATTACTGGATAAAAAAGGAATAAAGCAGCAACTGGACATCTCTTGAATGATTGTTTTTATATCTTTTCCTTTTTCATTTTCCTGGAAAACTTGTCCACTACTTTTTTTTCCTTACTCCAAATAGTCCAAATACTTTTGATATAATACTATCGCCTTTTCCTTTTGATATTGATTGAGCCATTACTGCAAATAATATTCCTATTCCAGCAGCAGATGATGTTAGCCATATAACATAATGATTTCCAAATGTCAGCTTGCCAGAGGACGATATTTCTGAAAGAATATGAAACGCAATAGTGAATATTCCTTGGCCGGTTCCAATCGATAAGAAAAATTTTCCAAGGTTGACCCTGTTTACAGCAAACAACCCTGCTCCTATCAATACGGTAATTCCTCCAAGCTGGCTTATGACTGCCAGAATTCTAAGTGGAACTAGCAAAAAAATCCAAAATTCTTGAGCGGTATGTAAAATAATCTCATGTGTGATTAAATGATAGATTTCCAAGGTTGCTCTGTATCCTGAAAGAAAAAGGAGAATTCCCGAAACAAACGCAATTCCTGCTGCTAGTCTATTTCTGGTAATATTATATCGCAGTGTGTGGAATCTATCATAGAACACTCTGTGTTCTACTGTATATTTTGGCATAAATTTGAAAATAGTAACAACGCTTTTCATTTTTGAATAAGAATATTTAGAACGTGCTTCATATGCGGTAATTGTTAATCTGACCCCTTTTCTACTTACTGACTCGGCAAGCGATTTTGGGATAAAATATTTTTTTAAATTAATAAGACCTCCACCTACAACCATATAATCTGAAAGGATTCTTCTAAGAAAGCCAAGATTTTTTCCGTCAATAGAATACACTGGCTTGTGTATTAGATCTGACCAGTTTGAGAAAGGATCATCATTATTTTTAGCAGTCACAGGCTATAACAAGAATGGCTTATTGAATTATTATTTGTTGTGATATGTTATGCTCAATAGCAATGATTTGCACATACGTATCTGTTAATTCTTAATCATAATAGTCACTGCTTTGTGCAGACGTATGCCATGTATTTTGCTTAGTATTATTGTTGTTAATTATTCAATTAGAAATAGAAGAGGATATTATCCAAGATAAGCTCACAAAAACCAATTTTTTAACCTTGTCTCTTCAAATCTTTGTTTATTCACAGGTTCTTCACAGTATTTGTGTGCATAATCTTATAGAGAATCTGGAAAAAGAGATTATAGAATTAGAAATGAAATCTCATCAGATCCAATTGATAAATCATGTGAAATTCATATCCCAAAGATATTCAAGATAAAATAAATAGATTATGAAATTGATCGAGTCATTTTTAGATTCATCAGATGTTGATGTATTGAATAATCAAATCATTATAATCGAATTATTGTAAATTGAGATATCTTATTCAAAGTCTCATAGATGATTTTTTATTACATATCGACAATGAAGAAATGATCAGTATCGTATTGAACCGGTTTTGATCAAAGGTAGTCCAGAAATTATTATCTATAGAGATTCTCCGGATCTTGGATCAGACCAGAAGGAATTTCCAAAAATCTCCAAGTGAAATTATTTTGCTATTATATACAATATGACTCTAAAGTTGATTTGATTTTACTTATAGAAGGCTGAGAAAATCAATTTCTGGAATTCAAGTCCCTAGAATTAGTTGGGCATAGATTTCATCAAATATTAATGAGCTCTAAACGCCAAGCTGTTACTATCATCCTGTACTATACACCATCTTTGAAATAAATCATAATATATCAACTGTATTTGAAGCGAACTTTGGAACAGTCATAATGATTTTAAAAGATATAAGCATACGGATAGTATAATGGTTGTAATCTATAAATTCAAGGTTGACAGAATCTGCTTTAAAGTTAGCACTAAATAGCAATTTTTCTTAATCTTTTTATTGAAGGTAACCTCCCTTTTTATTATAGATGAAAATTGCAGTAGTCGGCATAGGAGTTGCTGGAGCCTATCTCATGAATAGGTTAAGTGATCATCATGATAATCATGTAGTGGGTTTTGAAAGGATGCCAGAAACCCAACACGATGCGGTCTGTGCCTGGGCAACATGCAAAAATGTAATGTCAGGATTATCAAAAAATTGTGGTCTGAATTTTGAGGAATATATTTTACATAATGGAAAGCATATGAAGATAGATCTTGGCAGCATTACTACCAAAAAAGGTAAGACTGATGATAATAATAAGAATAATATTGATATTTGTTTAAAGGGAATGGTTTCGTACGATAAATTAAAACTAATTCAAGATATGATAAGAGGCACGAAAATCGAATTTGGTAAAGTACCAAAAAAAGAAAACCTTGAATCGGAGTTTGATATAATAATTGATTCAACGGGATTTCATAGAAATTACCTTCCAAAATTAGAAAATGAAATGTGGATCCCGTCTATTCAGCATAAAGTAAAATATGACATCGATAAGACTCCGTTTGATGACTTTTACTTGAAGGCATTCCCTTCAATGACTGGTTATTTCTGGTATTTTCCCCTTGGCAATGGCTATGCACATATAGGGGCAGGAGACTTTAGAAGAAAAAATAATAACAAATTTGTCGATGAATTTTTAAAAAAATATAAGTGCGAAGTGATAAAAAAAGTTGGAAGACCAGTTCGAATTAGTCCACCAGTATACTGTGAACCATTTACAGATGGCCGAAAATCGGTTGGTGTAGGTGAATCTATAGGCACGGTATATTCACTACTCGGTGAAGGTATAATTCCTGCGACCTGGTGTGCAGAATTGTTCATCCAACATTTACATGATATAAAATCTTATAGAGAAGCAGTACTGAAAAGGTTCAAAATTTATGCATTAGTTTTCAAATTTATCCAATTGAAAATCGCAGATAAGTTCAATATATTAAGGCATGCATACGATTTGTTAAGAATTTATAATCATATGAAAAACGAAGAGGATCGGTATGGGATGCAAGTCAAAATGATAGATATGATGAGGGTATCGAAAGTTTAGTGATAAAACATAGGTAACAGCCTATCTACTAATACAATATAGTATAAGCAGCTCTGATTCCCCAACCTTTCTTCTTAACCTGCTGATCTGGATATCCTTTTCAGCCATTTCAGTTCTTACAGATGTTTGGATTCTTCAACTGCTATGCTTCTAAATGCATCTAATCCATTTTGTGGTGCTTATCACCGTTCTATGATGAAGATGACTAGGGCTTTTATATAAAAAAATGTTACGTTGATGAGCGTAGATTGATATTCTTGGATATTGTATGAACATATCTGCAAAAATAACTTCGCTAACAGTTCCAAATACAGTTACTATAGGAGATAATATCTATACTGCATTACACCCTCAACTGAAAACGGAGTTTAAAGAAATCAAATTTAGCATTGAACATTGGAAATACAGGAATAGACAGACGGGACAAGTTTACAAACTCTATGCAAGTAAAAATGTAGCCTAGTAAAAACACCTTAAACCGAGAAGGCAATAGACCGATGATCCCATAGGAACAGGAACAACAATATCAAGTTCTCCATGGACAACATTTGTCTTTAGATTTAAAGATTGCCAAACCGACAAGGAACGATATCGATACCGTATAGTACCTAATAAAGTACTGTATCGTTTCGAGATAATAATCAACTATAGAAAGTAATACTATCAACAATTGGAAGTTTATCTTTATTCGTGGTGAGGAGGGAGAGAGAGAAAGATTGTTGACCAATGTCATTATATATAACTGTCCTTACAAGTAAGCAGTTCAATTGTTTTGTTGTTTAGATTTTAGCTTTAGCTTTTTAGCTTTTATTTATATATGTTAGCGAAGCAAGTAATGAAATACATATGAAGACAACAGCATCCTCTTCTATAGAATATCCTCCAGGTCCTCACTCAATTTTGCCTAATAAGTTGTTACGTGAATTCATACACAACCCTATCAAAACCATGATGAATATTGCATATACTTATGGCGATATTGCTCATTTTAAGTTTGGAAGACAACATGTTTATCTAATTAATAATCCCAGTTATATAGAGGACATATTAATCAGAAACTATAAAAATTTTATAAAAAGTAGAGGTCTACAAGTTTCCAAACGACTATTAGGAGAAGGGTTGGTGACTAGTGAAGGGGAATACCATGATCGTCAAAGACGTATAATACAACCTGCATTTCATCCTCATCTTATAAAGAAATATGGAGACATAATGACAACTTATGCTGTAAATATGTGTCAACAGTGGGAAGATGGAATTACATTAGATATACATAAGGAGATGATACATGTAACATCTGCAATCATTAGTAAGGCTGTCTTAGGTTCAGAGATTAAATCAGAACAAGGTGACCAAGTTGGGGATGCACTCTTGACTTGTGCTGAATACTTCAATCGTCTCCTGATGCCATTTAGTGAGCTGATTCAAAGAATTCCCATACTGCGTGTTAATAAGGGCTTTCAACAAGCAAAAAAGAAATTAGATTCCATAGTGTATACTATGATTAAAGAACACAGAGATAAAGAGAGCAAGGGTGTACCACAGTCGGACTTGCTACATACTTTATTACACGTCCAAGATGAGGAAGCTGGAATTGGACGGATGACCGATTCACAATTAAGAGATGAAGTAATGACAATTTTTCTGGCAGGTCATGAAACAACAGCCAATGCACTTACATGGACATTTTATTTATTATCACAAAATCAGACTGTAGAGGCTAAGATGTATGAGGAACTCTCTTCTGTATTTAATAATAGAAGTAGAAGAATTCCAACCATTGAAGACATACCAAAATTAGAATATACTGAAAAGGTCTTTAGAGAATCCATGCGGCTTTATCCACCTGCCTGGACTATAGGACGCCAAGCCATAAATGAGTACAAGGTTGACAAATACGTGATACCTGCTGGTTCGATTGTTTTAATGAGCCAATATGTAATGCATCATGATCCCAGATACTTTCCTGACCCTGACCTTTTTTATCCTGATCGCTGGACCAAACAGGCCAAGCTACAGCTTCCTAGATTCAGTTATTTCCCATTCGGAGGAGGTATGAGAGGATGTGTGGGCGAACCATTTGCATGGATGGAAGGAATATTGCTAATCGCTACAATATGGCATCAATGGAAGATGTATCATGATCCAGAACACAAAGTCGAATTAAAACCACTCATTACGTTGCGCCCTAAATATGGCATGCGTATGAAGCTAGAACGTAGAAAATAAAAGATAGCCAGGACAATTATACCATGGAGCAAGTGGTTTGCGATCGTTTTTTGACTTTTTCAGACTCGAATTGTATCAATTATTCTATTGAAATAAAGGACTTTAAAATAGCAAAGAAGCAGATAATTCTTCCCCTTTTTGATCAATGATATACTACAGGAGATGTAAATGCATATGATATATCTCCAAATATTCCCAGAACAAATGAGATATGATTGTATGCTGCAGCTAATATATTGGCGATAGCAATTCTGTTTCTTAATCGACTTGAGCTTCTCTGACACTTCTATTCGTGATTTCTGATTTGAGTACTGAATGAATTGATGAAAATACAATATTACAAAAGTGGCAATATATTTCATGGTAATGATAGGTTTTGTCTAATATATTTTTGTAAGTACAACACATCTGGAACCGTACTATACTGCTTGCAAGTAGCCTTACTATACTAAAATACTAAAAGACATTGTTACCTGGAGTAGGGATAAGGACTGCGTGTTATCTTTTGGAAACTTCTGTCTATATCACTAATAGCCTAAGGCCAGACTTATACAACGAAAAAGGACACACATTTCATTCAAAAAGATGAGCCTTAGATATAATACAAAGTCGTAATGGTAAAATTTAACCCCTTTTCATTATTACTCTGATTATGCCAAATAACAAAATAGTTATTAGGAATACCTGTAAAAAAGACATTTCTGAAATAGTTGCTATACAAAGAGAATCATTTCCAGATGTGTCTGCCGAAATGATATCTGAACCATCATTTCTAGAAGATCATATTAGTCTATTTCGGCAAGGACAATTTTGCGCAGAATTGAATGGAAAAATAGTTGGTTCAGCGAGCAGCTTAATTGTTTCATTAAATCCTGAATATCGTGACCATACATGGCATGACATTGTTGGAAATTGCAACATCTTTACAAGTCATGATCCTAAAGGTGACAGCCTTTATGGAGATGATATTTGTACTCATCCTAATTTTCGTCGACTCGGAATTGCTACAATGCTCTTTAATGCGAGAAAGGAACTAGCCATAAAGTTAAATTTAAAAAGAGTAATAGCTGGAGGTAGGTTATACAACTATTGCGAATATGCGGATAGAATCTCTCCAGATGAATATGCAGATAAAGTAATAAAAGGCAAGATACAAGATCCAGTTCTCTCATTTGACTTAAAAAATGGTTTTAAATGTGTTAAAATAATTCCAGAGTATATTTATGATAGCCGGTCATTAAATTATGCCACATTTATTGAATGGTTAAATCCAAAATATCGTCCAAAACCTAATCAATAAACAAACAATCACTCCAAGACCCTGAGAGGTGTTATTGCCAAGCTTACTCACTATTTGCCAAAGTTATCAGGAGTGTGGCAGCGTTTCATTATGAGTAGCAGCTATGTCTGTAAAATCAAACTGTAACAGACGATAAATTATTGTCTTGATAAATTTAATGAAGACTAGTCGGCAAGATAATATACCTATAACATATATTATTTTTGATGGATTTATTCATTTTGCGACACGGTGAAGCAGGTAAAAAACTCGCAACTGGAAATAGAGACTTTGAAAGATCTCTCACAGTTGGTGGCCAAAAGGAGGTAGCTCATATAGCGAAGTCGCTCAAAGACCTGGGAATTAAATTTGATTTTATACTCACTAGCCCTCTAAAAAGAGCACATCAAACTGCAGCAATCGTATCCAAGATATTTAAGAATGAAAAGAAAATTGAAGATTGGAATGAGTTGAAACCTGAAGGTAACAGGCCGGAACTTTATCGTAAATTAACTCAATTCAAACAACAGTCATCTGTACTTATTGTAGGACATGAACCATATCTCAGTGATATGATAAGTGAGATAATATTTGATGGAAAGGGCAAACATGTTGTCCTCAAGAAGGCAGGACTTGCAAAGATTGGGATAACTTCTGCATCTCCAAAATTGCACGGTGAATTAAAATGGTTACTTACTCCAAGACATATGAAAAATATGGCAAGATGAAATTTTTATATAATGTATACAAATACATACGAACAATACAAAATATTCTGACAGTCCTTTGCTTTCAACTCCTTTGCTAATGTAGCTATTAATTTTCTATTGTGTATTGATGCCATTACATTTAGTTTATCGCTAACTGTTGGTAATGTAGAATTACCCATAGCAGATTGTTCTGGATTCCAAGCTTCTTTTAACAGCACTCTTGACCTAGATCGACAAGAGCCGCTTGCAATTCTATTCTCAGTTCTGATAGTGCTTATTCATATAATTGACGAAATGAAGGTATTATTATTACTACTAGATCTATACATGCACTACTCCTATTATTTTTATATATAAAGAATTGTTATTTTTATCATATCCTAGATCAGATAAAGTTATTACTCTAAAACTATTATCATGCAAATACTTCATTTCTGCATCAAAGAGAGCAATATCCGTACTCTGAGACGTTCCTAGATTATCTATTTTATGGTATGCCAGTATAGGAATAG
Source organism: Candidatus Nitrososphaera maunauluensis (assembly GCA_041156085.1). Classification (GTDB taxonomy): domain Archaea; phylum Thermoproteota; class Nitrososphaeria; order Nitrososphaerales; family Nitrososphaeraceae; genus Nitrososphaera_A; species Nitrososphaera_A maunauluensis. The sequence goes on along the minus strand of JBEVTH010000005.1, from coordinate 11,084 downwards.
CGTTTATTACTCCATTATCATTGTATGTAGTTTGACTATTGACTTCTTGTACAAATAGTTGAAAAATTTTGGTATCATTGTGTAAATTAGCTTTGTCTACAGAGTTATGACTCCATTCTCTGATCACATACCTGTTTGCATAAGTAACTCCACCGCTATCATTAAATGTCCTACAATCAGTCTGCATAGGAGAATACTGCTTCCATCCATTACAGTGTAAAAACATCAGGTTGGAAAAACCATTTATGGCTAGGTCATAATATTTGGCAATTGTATTTACGACAGTTGCATTATCTGATCCTTTGCCATGAGGAGTAGCAAAAGCAACGGCATTAATACCATGATTGCGAAGACACAGTTTTGACTGACCTACTTCAAAGTTCAAGGCAGCAGAAGATAAATCAACGATAGGTATATCGTTCATAGCCTTTGACTCTATGTCCATTCCATCATTTTGCAATGCTGCTATGTCTTGCCAGGTCATTGCAGTATTTTTCACATCTGGATAATTACATGGAATAAAGAAACTAGCTTTAAATCCATATTTATCTAAGATTGGTTTGGCTATTGTGTATTGACTCTTCCAGCTATCACCGAACGTAATGATTGCTATTTTATTATTTAGGCCGGTACTATTGAAAATAAGGCTCTGGTTTCCTTCATGTGATGATGACCGGTATTGTTGTTTTTGGTTATGAAGATATAGAGACTGGCTGTAGGCTATAACTGGCAAGGCTTCTCCTAAATGAAATACTATTAAGGAAATAATAATCAAAACTTTGAAATTCTCTACCCTTTTGCATATCAAGTACTAATGCAAATCACATTATATATTTGAACTTACATTAACAATGTTAAGTGTGAAAACTATTTCAATACAAAATATTACAGTAATATGATGTAAAGATCATATATTCACTTGATTTTTCGTGATTTTTTATTTTTAGCATAAATATTATACATAATATTTATTATACATGTTTATATTATGTGATCCATACTAAAATCCAATTGAATTCATATTACGGTTCTTAGTATCTGTCATTACAACCTATGATAACGAGGCAAGAAATCACATTCCACGTTATACGCAAATAGTTAATGGCTATCTAGAACAGGCTATTCAAGCGGCAAGGGAGATATGAGATAACTATATAGAATCACAAAAAGATATCATAATATTAGCATCGGTATCTCAGATAGAGGCATATAACAGAACACGCATCAAATTGGATATCTCCAGAATGCTCGACTGAAATATATGCAAATATGGCTAGTAACGTTGCAGAGAATATGATTGCTGCAACCAACATAATGTTTGCGATCATGAATGCATTCAAATCTTCAGTGCAGCAAGCAAAATACAATGCAGAGGAGTTATCAAGAATAAGTGTCAATGCTGCAAAAATATTCGAACAGCCATCAAAAGATACGAGAGATTAACTGGTAATGATACTTCAAACATTTACACTGTGGGAGAGTTAGAATATAAGGAATAAATCGATCGACAAAATGGGGAAGAGATTCAAAATGTAATAGAAGAGCAAAATCAAGTTGCTAGTGGAAGAGGGAGGTAGCAGATTTTTCAAAAGCAGCAGTCTGACAAGCTTTCAAGAGCTTAAAGTTTCCAGCAGATAATACCAAAATAATACAGTTTGTACAAAAACAGTCCGATGTTAATCCAGACTACTAAAGAATATACCTGTGCTACAAAAAATAGAAGACAGGTAATACGAAAACGTATCTGACGTTACTAAAACAGCAGGTTTAGTAGGGTAACGTAACGAATAATTTTCATTTATTTATTTTAGACTGCTGGGAAGTAGTTGTCGTCGAATTAATATCTTCCTTTGACAAATTGATTGATAAGTCAATATCTGTTTTCAAAAGACATCTCTATTATTCTCCTCTCAGCTGGTAATGCTCCCCAAATCGATTGTCCTATAATCTATTGCATAAAAAAAGACGTTTTAGTATTTCATTAGACAATCTAATTATAAATTAAATATATAATCCTTATACCTTTTATTGTCAAGATCAGCATGGTGATTCTAGTCTCTTTGTTTGAGGTTAGCATCGTTTCTTTTATTAATGTATTTGGTATTATTGGTACAATTGGTAGTGGTTCTACATCGGCAACTTCCAGACTTTTGCTTTTTCAGATCTTATTGTAAGAGGCAGCATGTAAATTGTTAGAAAATTCAAAGATCAGAGATGTTGTTATGACAGTTGGAAATGCAACAACAAAGATCTTAAGTGTGATCACATTCATCTCAACAATTATTTGCCAATACTATTTTATGACAGGAGATATTGTAACATGAGGCTTGCAGGTCTTATGGGATTTGTTACAGCAATGTGGTTAATGATACTGGTAGTCTCAGCATTTCTAGTAATTTTTGTGCCTCGTATAGATGTTGTTTTAATTAAAAATTTTGGATACAACAGGCTAACTGTATCTATAATTGAAGCATTAATATCTATTTCATCCATTGTTATACTGATATTTGGATTAAGTAAGATGAAGAATTATTATATGCAAAAAAAACTGAATTTATAAAAAATCTGAGATAATTAGCTTTATCCAAAGACTCGTAGGCTTACCCAAACACGACACAATTTGTCTATCATTCTAGGTAATATAGAGACAAGACTATCTTCCAATGCTTTTAGGAATGTTTTTCGTCTAATCATTTCATTTCTTAATATCTCTTGCAACAACATCATCTGAAGGCAAAATACTTTCCAACTTTCTATATCCACATCTTTAGAGTTAACGTCGAAAGAAGTAGTCTCCTTCTGAATCACTTTTAATCCACCTAAGTTCTTTGATACTAACTAACTCCTATATTCTATATCTATACTAGATTTAGGCTACTAGAGTCTAGGTCATTCTCATATAGAATTTCACTTGAGACTAACTTATCATAATCTATGCGTTCTCTGCATTGTTTTGTCACTGTGATAATTGAGATTGTGATCTGCAGTTCAAAATATTATTTAGGGGACATGAATAAAGAAGCACAAGGGTTGAGGACATGGTCACTGATGACATAGTTTCGCGGGATATTTTCTTTTCAGAGGGTTAGCAGAGGAAGACTTGCCAAAACATGATGAAGAAACCCAAATTCTTAGAACTTTGGCAAATTCTTTGAACAAACCCCAATTGGCTTTCTGCAATCAGATGCTTATGCATTTGCAAATACATAGTTAGTGTGATTTGAGATTACTCATATACTGCTACTAAATATGATGATTCAATTGCTGCCAATTATATGATGTATTTCTCCAGATTGATTCACTCATAAACTAACTCACCGTCTCATTTTTTTGTTTGCCACTTTTTTCATCTTCATTTACAAAAAGTGCATTTATTGTATCTTCATCTTCGTAAGTAATAACGTTTGAAGACAAACGAAAAGGTAATCAACCTCTTGTAATTTTGCTCTTAACACCATAAGTTGATTTAATAACTGTGCTATTGGTATATTTTGATGAAATGACTTCTACCTAATCAAACTAAAATTCATATGAGTAGCGGCCTTAACATTATGTCGTTCAGAAAAACCTGCCGTTGTCTCTAATACATATAATGCATCCTTCTCTGGAAAGTATAAGGGACAAACAAGATCTGTCATACATGGTTGTAGATTGCGTTCTATATGTACTACATTACTATTACTATCAAACCATATTATATCTATAGGAAATTTCATACCGTGCATCCAGAATGGAACTTTATTTGGTTCTTTAAATATAAACAACATTCCTTGATTTTCGTATATATGATCTTTAATATCCAATCCCTTTTCGAATTGATCCTTGGTAATTGGAACATCTGCAACTAAATTAAAGCCGTTTATGGTAATATTTGCATTCATATAATTAGAAGGCAGTGACTTATTGTTATCGCTATATGGACCTAATGTATTTGTCACAGGAACGAAAGCATTTGTGCCGTTATTATTAATTTTTAAAAATATTGCTGTTGATAATGCCACTGCTACACAAACAAATACTATCATCAATATTGTAGGAAAGTGATGTGAAATGTGGATGTTCTTCTTCATATATTTTATTATGATACAAGATGTATGTATTACTTTTCAATATCATAATTACAGAGATAGTAAGTGGAAGGTGGCTTAAATGTGAAAAGAACAAAAGGAAGGAAGCTAGGAAAAACATGTAAGTTCACGACATAGCAAGGAGATCTCTATAAGTTCAAATTTAGGTTTAAAGAGGAAGAACTGTCACCAGATTCAGATTTTGACATATTCCTTCGGCGTATATGGTGGTTTGTAGTAGTATCTATGTTAGTTTTTCGTCATGATGATACATAAATATGAAGGAAGTTGATCCTTTACCGAGTAGCAATATCCATCTTTTCTGAATTCCTCTACTGAAAAACTTACAATGAGTTTATCACGCTCAATTTTTGAAAAGAAGAAAAACTTGTATGAAATTTTGAAATCACAAGATAATAATAGAAAGAAGTGAACTTGAAAGAATATATCAATGTCTCAGTTGTAATCATATCTGCAAGAGGCTCCTTTCAGCTGTAAGTTGAGGTCCTCTTCTCACTTCAGCACCTGTATTAGTACCTATACTTGCTCATGACCTAACATTCTATTATTCTTGGTTTTCTATCCTGTTCAATAGTAACAGAATAACCATACACAATGGGTCCTATCTCTATTTACCGCCTTCTGGCATTTCGTATTCTCTTATTAATTCTTTGTATATCTTTAAACTGTTCTTCAAACATTCTTTCCATTTGTCTTGCCATTTCTTCAATCCTGTTAACTGCCAATCCGACCCTCTTCTCCCTCTCTCAGAATTAAATTCAATGTAAATTTTAATACCATTCTTACTATAAATCCTCCACTAGAACAATAGACCTTTTAATGTATGGACGCAATCAATATGATTTAGATGCTAATGGTAATAAAATGGTATTAAAATCATCATTTAAAATTGATCATATATTATGGAAGTATATAAAAACAATGCGAGATTGTATTTGTTCTATTGTTTTAAATAATTCTTAGGTGTGACATATCTATATATACAAACATTCTCTTTATACTCACATCGATACATATGCCTAATAATGACACAGAGGAAGAAAGATTTTTTCGGGAAAGGTATGCACAGGAGCTGCAAAAGAAAAAGAAACAGCAAGGCGTTGGCAGCTACCAACAAAGTGATGAGATGGCTGAAGAAAGAAGAAAAGTGAACCAGCAGGAAGGGAAAACACCAGGACGCAGAGGAGAAGAAATAAAACAAGAAGAAATTGACAAGGAAATTGTCCGACGGGAGATGCTAAGGCGGAAGAATAAGAGTGAATCAAACTAAATGAAAGATACTTAGCACAAACATATTCTTCAAAATAGATAAGGCAATTTTTGTAAGAGCGCTATCTAATTCCCTTATACTTTTAAGACCATGTCGGTAAAAATCGCTCGCCCCTATAGTATTAACAAATTCTTCAGGCTTCAAAAGATGAATTCTGTGGGAGTAATCGACTAAAGGCTCTTGTTTGTCATATGAACACCCTTCGCGTTTTAGCCGATGTTCTAATGTAATGATTATTAACAACTAGATCTTTTTATACATCAGGATGACGTTGATGATAATGATCGACAATCTTTCTCTTCCTCTTTTCACCGCGAGCAAAAATAAACTTCTGACTGTTAGTAAGCATTCATAATAATACACACTATAGCCGATATTTATTACATGATGATTTTTTTGAAGAACGCGATAATCTTCGATATCTAGAGTGCGAATAGATGCAATGCCATTTCACGCGAATCTATGAGAATTGCGATTAAGGAAGAGACAAATTATGACATTGACAAAAAAATAATTTATTTACTTGAAGGAATGCCTGGAGCTAAACTTGTAAAAGAGATTTTCAAAAGGGAAAATATTGATAAATGTATAGATGATAACCTCGTAGAAGAAATTAGCAAAAGAAAGAAGGCGGTATTCAAAGAAATTCAGAAAAAGTCTATCGAGGGAGCAAGAGAAGTGGTTAATGATTTGAAAAGTCGTAGATGCTTAAAAGCAGTTGCTAGTGGTTCTGCTAAACAAGAAATTGAAACTACACTTGAAGAAAACATAGGTTTAAAGAATTTTGATATAATAGTTACTGGTGATGAAGTAGGATAATGAAAACCTGATCCTAAACCATTTCAAATAGCATTACAAATAATGAACATAAGACCTTCAGAAGCGATGGTAGTTGAAAATTCTCCATTAGGAGTTGAAGCTGCTATTAGAGCTGGCATCCCATATATTATTATACTGAATAATACACCACTTGATATTTCTTCTGACTTTAAAGGTCTTGATCCTGTAATGTCGTCGAAGGAATAGTATAACACTAGTAGAATAAGATACTAAGTCTGCAACTATTAGAATTTTGGTTCAAGCAGTTGAGTCAAAATCCATTTTGCTCGTTCACAAACAATGACATACAAGTAGACACAATGGCCCGCTTGAAAACATGAATTGGTATTGTACAATTCCTTTCCATATTGTTATAAACTTTGAAATACATACAACTTTTATGTCTCAAAAGAAATATCAAATACTAACAATACAAGATGCATGAGTTTAGAAGGGCATCTCACGCTGCTCTAGTTCATGAATGGGAAATGGTCTTTTCCACTAGATCATTTCATACCGTTTGTCAAATTTTAGTTGTTTCTCCTAATATTTGCATAAACTTTTTATCTTTTGACAAGATGGCCTGCTAAGCTTTTGATGTCAAATCAAAACTAAGGTTGGGGCACGGTCTGGATAAATAGTTTTGCGTTGTTGCAAAATGTCTCGATAGTTATATTTTTCAACTCGACTTGCATATGTCATTATAGTATATATTACAACATGCTAAATTCAGAAGGGAATACGTCTACATCAACATCACGATCACCACCAACAATCTCAGCAATTTCCTCATTAAAATTTCCATTTAAGCTCACAAAAGATCAGACTGAGGCTGTTGATGCATGGATAACAAATGGCTATAGAGGTTCAATAATATATAGTACCGGCACTGGGAAAACAGAAATAGCATTCGAATGTGCAAGAAGAGCTTGTGAAGCAATAGAACATACAGACAGTAATGTTTCTGATAATAATAATATTTCATCATTCAATATCCTCTTTCTTATACCACGAATTGTACTAGTACAGCAGAATATCGACAGGCTAATAAGATATGGTATTCCACAAGAGAGAATAGGAGCAAATTTCGGAGAGCGAAAAGAAGTACGAGAAATAACGATAAGCACATACCAGAGCGCAATTAACAACCTTAATGTTGTTAATAATTCTAAGATGGTCATATTTGATGAAGTACATCTAGTAAGTGATACCGCTACAACTTTGAGAAAGATATTTGATCTTGTAACTGCGGCAGATCCTAAAAAACCATTATTGGGATTAACTGCAACGATAGATGAACAAGATGCTAGATACAATACAATTCTATCGTTGCTTCCGCCAGTCAGAAGATATATGATAAAAAATGCTGTGAAAGACAGGAGATTAGCAAGGCCTCTTGTTATTCCGATAAAAGTTGATCTGACATATAGTGAACAAAAGATCTATGACGAATGCTCTGCCAAAATCAGGAATATCTCCGGCTATCTTAATACCTCTGACCCTAAATCAATATCCTCCCTGTTAAGAAGAGGAGGGCAAACAGCCGGACTAGCGAGAGCATGGTTTGCAAATGTTAAAGAGAGAAAGAATTTAATTAATTGTGCCAAAAATAAGCTAATGGCAACAGTAGATATCATAGCAACAAAACATCCTTCTGAAAGGATTATGGTTTTTAGTGAAACCATAGAATCAATCCAAAAATTGAAGGAAATGCTACAAAGTAAAGGAATACAATCCATGATAATTGATAGCAAATTAAAATTGAAGGAGAGGCAAAAAATACTATTAACTTGGGGAAAAGAATTCTTTCCACTACTCTCAGTACATACGTTGGAAATCGGATATGATGTACCTGAAGTTAGAGTGGGAATAATATTAGCAACGACATCCAATATGAACCAAATAGTCCAAAGAATAGGTAGAACAATAAGAAAGACGGAGGTTAAAGATACAGCATTGATCTACACTATATATTTGTCAGAGACTCGTGACGTCAGCACTCTGAAGATGATAAGACAAGCAACAGATGTAGAAGTCGAAAATAATGACAAATACAAAAAGCCAAGAGACAACAGAAGCTTATCGTGTAATAATGCTAATCTGGATAGATACATTATTTAATTAATTACATTGATATAGTTATTACTACACTAATATTGTTTTCAAATGAGTCATAGATGTTACTATCAATGATCATGTCATTGGAAAGTATCCACAATAAAGTTAACATCTACTGAGACACGCCTTCAAAAACTTATAAAATTGCACAGAAATAATGGATTGGAGTATTCGCTCTGTTACAGAGATGCTGTAATATATTTAACTGAAGGAAATAAGGAGAAATTAACGACCGTCTTAAAGATACGGTAAGATACCTAGCGTTGATATCTGTAAGTATATTATGATAACTCAATCGATATACATTTCAATTACGTCTCATTATTGAAAGATACAAGAAGTTATTTACTATGTATTATAAGAGTAAGTGTTATGAAACACAGAAGCGATACAGAAACAATTGCTCTTATTTTAGAAGCAATCAACAGTATTTTACTTACGAACAACCGAGGACAAATCAGTGAAAATGCGAAAAATGTGAGTAACCACTTACAAATGTTAAAGAAATAAAACTTCATAAACTAGAACACCATTCATATTGAGAAAATACACGCAATTGAAGGCAGATAATACCTCAAGCATAGCATACGCTTGACCTTATTTCAATTAATAGATCCTTCTACAAGATTCTGTTGATAGCGACATAAAGTCGGAGTGTCGAAATAAGTCTCTGCAATTAGCAGAATATAACATAAGGAAGAACAGCCAGGAAAACGAAATCACTGTCACGAAGCTAGCGATGATCGATTATACTATGTTATAATATAATTATTTATAAAAAAATGGATCCAGAATCACTTTAAGATTAGTTATGATAGTATTAAACCATCTTCATTTAAAGTATTAGTTAAATGATAACGATAAGCGTATGATTTACTATAATCTAACTTTTACGATGCTTTCAGTTCTTAGCGTACTTCTTTTTGCTGTCATGGCCAATACTGCTATAACATACGCGCAAAAAGTACCTACAAATACACAACAAACGCCACCGCTATCATCATCGTCATCAATCCCAAGATTACATACTGTAAAAATAACCTCACCCATTAAAGGTCAACAAGTGCTAGTAGGTAAAAATCTTACAATCTCTGGAATAACTGATACTGCTGCTGGGAATATAGCAACGTCTCATTGCCAGGTATCTATTATTGCAAATGGCATAAAGCCATATCAACCAGCAATAGGTAGTGGTCCTAGTGGGGCAGCAGATTATTCTAAATGGAACTTTGTACTTAGTTCTAAGTATGCTACAATAAAACAAGGACCAAATAATAAAATTACGGCTAAATACACATGCAGTAATAATCCTACTGCAGTATCCTTTTATAGTGTAAATGTTACTGGAAGAGCTACGTTAACATCAGTAGCCGGTTCTCGTACTATCAATCCATCAACAACCGCAACAGCGACAGTCTCAAAACAAAAAGAGCGGCCAGTAGCAGCAATGGGTAATAACAGTGTTGGTGTGGATAGTAATATAGCATCAACTTCCTCAGCGTTACACTCTACTAAGTTAGTTTATCTTGGTATAAGCAAATTGCCTAGTCTTAGTCATAACCATGTTAACACAGCAATAGATCAAGGTAGCAGTTCTCCTACGTCGACTATCAGTACTAAATCAGAATTTAGTCCGAACGTTTTTCCGTTTGGGCCGTAAATTATCCTACAAACCATACGAATTAGGGACATACAAGATTAAAAATCTTGCAACTTGTATCTTAAAACATGGTTCATGCACTTCATCAGTAGCTCGTACTATAAAATCTCTAAAATTCTAATCAATATATTAATTGTTCATTGTTAGGAGGCGAGTACAATATAAAATCAGTATTAGAAGTTTTTGAAACTTGGCTTAAGGTATCAGGATTTCCATATAGACATGAAGTCAAAAACCACACCACACATATGTACATTATACAGCATGATATGGGTAAAAAGTGGTCTCTTTATTTGTCACAGATCCTTCGATCTGGAAATCTAGAAGGAAGAAAGATTGATTTTGAGTTAGATGAAAATACGTTATCATTAAAACTTGAGGAGGATAAATGAATAATGCCAACTTTTAGATATTTATGCTATGATATTTGGAGATTTAGCCTATCTGGCAATTGGATTTACAACTACATTTCTGGAAGCCAATAACATAGAAGAAGCAGTTGAGTTTTATAACTTCCTGAAGGATGGCGAATCTTCATTTCGCATTCTTAAGTATATAGAGATCAGCTTTCTACGAATTCACAATTTAAGGTGTATAGCTAAAGAAATAGCTATAATAAATCCAGAATATATTGGAAAAGCCACAGAATAAGATTACCTTTTCTTAGAACTAAATGGATTCTTTCAGCTTTGAGCATTTTCTCATTCATTGCAGTAGATCAACGACAGACAAGTTCCTGACGTATTTATTGGCCATACAGCTTTAACGCCTGACCCTTGTCTGGAAGATTTTGAATATACTCTGATATGGTTAGGCCTTGAATACAAAAACACGAACAAGGAATTTCACCTATTAGAACCAATTAAAAAACTAAATTTCTACAATTTAAAACAATATAACTAAATTTATGACAATAATAGGCGACAGTGTTTAATAAAAGTTGTTAATAGAAGTCAATATTCCGATAATATTTTATACTTATGAATCCTGTAGTAATCCTGAATTGATTCTGGTTTGACTACGTCATCAAATACAATCAGTGAAAGGACTGAAGTATTACACGGTGAGCAGAACGTAGTAAATACAGTACTGCAATTTACCTCTAATGCAAAGAGTAGAATTGATGCTT
>JBEVTH010000004.1:31886-42547 GCA_041156085.1 Candidatus Nitrososphaera maunauluensis | reverse complement strand
CAAAAAGCTGAGTTCATTATAAATAATCATTTTGAGTCATCACCTATTTCTGAACACCCAGATAAAACACCCGAAGATGGAACAGAACCAAAAATTCAACTCAGACAATGATGATAATTGAATATAATAATCGAATTCCTATCTTACTTGGAACGGATCTTTTCGATGAATTTTATCAATAATAGTACCGCAAGTATGTATGAGTGATCCTTAGTTTAGCAGGACATGTGGAAAAAGGTGCATACATAGAGAGATTTGCAGCTGTCTATGCTTTAGGGTGATATAGTGTTGCGTTCCTAAAGAACATACAAACAACTTTATTACATTCAGATGCAATAGAATACTACGTGGATATGCCTCCAGAAAATACGGCAGGAGATTTCACTTCCAAACCAGTTGAACTAAACCTTGCGAGATGGAGTGATAGATTCTTTGCCTGGTTAATTGACGTTATAATAGTTACAATAGGTATTGAAATATTATTTTATGCAGCCACACTTCCTTTGTGGTTTGGCAGCAGCCCTGACAGATGGTTTCGGAGTGGAGAAAGCGTTGGATATGTTATTCGCAGTTTGATATTCCTTGTGTATTGGACTTACTTCGAGTCAACCTCTGGTCAGTCAATAGGCAAAAGGATTTTGCATTTAAAGGCAGTAGGCACATCTGGAGAGATTGTCGATATAAGATCTGCTTTGATAGAAAGCTTTGGTAAATCCTTCTTGCTTCCGATAGATCTAATCGTTGGATGGCTATTTACGAATGATAAAAGACAGAGATTATTTAATAGAGCAAGCAATACTATTGTGATCAGATTAAGACATCCCAAAGAGGATCCAAGAGGTAACGTGCACTATACAAAAGATCATTAACAAATATATCGGATAAATCCTTCCTCTGAATTAGCTTCTACTTATCGGTTATTCCTATTACGTGTACATGAGAACCAGGCTATGAATAGTGCTATTATTATTTGAATTCCTAGATAAGGTTTTCAATTATACACAAAATCATATGCACTAAAAAGTTACTATGTTCCGAGAAGTTCCGAGATCAACCCTAGGAGAATATTCCTACAGCATTAATTTTCCTTTCAACTAAATATTCCGCAGCATCTTTTGAAATGCCTGGATTATCATTCATGTACAGGTCTGATGTAATGTATTTTTCTTCCCAGCTGGTATGAAATATTATTATGTCGTTTTCTTTTATTACTTCATCTTTCTGTAGACTTTTAGTTGTGTCTTGGACATTTATCTTTGCTTTTTCAAGTGCTACATAGAAATCTATCAATTAAAATTTGATCGATAGTTTGTGACTTTGGGCTAAAATAAGGTGAGGCATCCATATGAGTACCAGTATGATTAAGTAAGAACATAAATTCAGAATCATATCCATGAGTATGAATGGTGGCACATATGGCTCAAAAGATGGATTTGTAAATCAACTATCAGATAATGATTTCTTATCAAATCAAGTCATTCTAATAAGGAGAAGATTTCGTTCGTTCATTTCCGTGCTTCCTCAACCAGCTATTTCGATCAAGTTCCGTTAACTTCTAGTACTCACAATGGTTTAAAACAAACGAGGGAGAATTTTTTTCAAAAATTACAGAGAGACAATATTATTATCAAATCATAAATTCTTAATTATTATCAAATATCATACACTGGTGATTTGACCATTACTTTATTGTTTGGACATCAATTACTGATCTTATTTGTTAGTCAGATTCTTCCCCAAAGTATCTCACCGTCTTCTTCGCAATCTTTCTCGCCTGGTTTCCTAGTCCAGGATTTTGCCGTAATAATGATAGTAGCCGCTATTATGCTGGTTATTACTCGTAAGTTAAAGCAGTCTATGGTAATTGGTTACATACTTGCAGGCATGATAATTGGTCCTCATACACCGCCTTTTAGCTTAATACATAAAGTTAACTCATTGAACAGTTTTGCGGAATTAGGAATTATAATGCTACTTTTTGTGATAGGCACTGAATTTCCTATCGCCAAGCTTAGATCGATAGGTAGGATTTCTGTCATAGTGGCGTTACCCGAGTCAATCGGAACCTTATTAATCGTATTTTTTGTTGCCCATTCACTATTAGATTTTTCATTCTTTGATTCTCTGTTCTTGGCGTTGGCTATGTCAATTACAAGCACAGTCGTAACTATCAGAATTCTTGAAGAACTTGATTTGATTAAGGACAAATCAACTGTTCTTCTATTAGGTATATCTATTGTAGAGGATGTTATGGCAATTACTGCTCTTGCCATCTTTCAATCAGTAGCTACGAATGGAGGCCAAGTATCAATACCACAGGTTGCGATCTCTATAGGGATAGTTGCCGCATTTATCGGAAGCATATTAGTTTTGGGTTCAAAGTATGTGCCAAGAATACTAGATAGAATTGCTAAAACAGACGACTACGCGCTAATTCTCATTGTAATTCTAGGATTGGCATTTGGTTTGTCCTTTGCAGCCAAAGAGCTAGGCCTCTCCGTTGCTACAGGCGCGTTCTTAGCAGGAGTACTAGTTGCTGAATCAAAGAGTGCTAATGTAGCTAGGGTGATTACTATACCGTTGAGAGACATGTTTGCAGCAATATTTTTTATATCGATAGGAGCACTGATTGATTTTTCACGTATTCCCTTGCTCATTCTTCCTGCAATGTTACTTATTATCACATCCTTTGCTTCAAAGTTTCTGATAATCGCTGCATTATTGGTTAGAGCAAAAGGGTATGACGGAATTACAGCATTAAGAACGGGATTAGGAATGGCTTCAGCGAGAGGAGAACTATCTCTGGTCGTGGCTAAAGCTGGCCAAGATGTTGGCGCCATAACTTCGTCGGTCTTTCCAATATTAGGTGTTGTAACAATAGTAACAACTTTCATGACTCCCTATGTAATTAAATTCGGAAGCAGAATTGGAAATTCATCATCATCGAAACCGCGCCCCTCTCGCTCTTTGCCTCCTGAAAACGTCAAGAGAAAGTTTAGATTCGGTTTTAGGTTAAAATGATGTCTTGACTAAAGATCAGACAAACCATAAGATTAAACGTCTATCCATAAGATATAATCTAGCTGTATCTCTTTTGTCTCCAGTACAACCTTACCTGCCCCAAGATAATTATTGATTATGAAGTTAGAGCTATGATACAAAGAGAATAACAATGTCCTAAATTAGGATGCCTGTCGCGCCCACTAAATGTACCAATTTCCTATCCCATCCTCGTTCACGAGTAAATAGACATCTTTCTATGCAACTGTTGCTGATACTTCTTTTTCCTCGTCGTGTTTCATTATTTTCCTCTTCTTTCCCTCCTTTTTGTCCTGTTTGGTCATTAGTCTTTTTGCTATCCTTGGATTATTCTTATCCAGCCAATCCCCAAAAGCTTGTTCTTCTTTCAAATTCTTCTCTAATGCTTTGATAGTCTTTTTATCTACTTTAAGCAGCTCTAGTGCTTGAATTCCGCCTTTATACATGATAGCTTCCGCTCTTTCTATTATTAAATCATTTAACGATTCCCAAACTTCTTTTTCTTTGTCTGAACTGCCACTTTCAATCATCATCTTTAACTTGTGTGGCGGTTGGGGTATGGGTAACTGACCTTTTTCAGTCGTTGGTTCCATTCCAGCTCCTAGTGTTTTAATTCTCTCTTTTAGCCTTTCTTGCTGCAGTTTGGTGTGCTCAAGATGACGTTTTATCTTCTCTTTAACTTCTGGTACTATGCTTTCTGATAGCCTCTTCTCTAACCTATCAACGGCTGCGTTTTCATAGGATAAAGCAAGACTTAGTCCAGCTATTGCAATTGTATTTGCAGATGAGTAACTACTATTATCATGTGACATTGTGTTAGTGTATTACAACAAATAATTAATAACGATTTCATACGATAAGTGAGTATAAGAATAATACCCAATCTTCTACTTCAAATAGACAACCATGTACTGTCGGCCGTATAATGTAGGATCGTATGAGTTAGCAATGGATAACCACAATACAGTCATTACATGTAGTTCAGAATCTGAATTTCAAATAAATAAGCAGTGATGAACAATTCAAAGCAATAATTTTCGTATAGTTATTTGACTTATACTTTGAATAATGTTTGAATGATCGGCATTTACTTCAGTCGTTATATATAGAAGATGGTGGTCATCATCTCCTAACGGCATAGTAATACGTTTAATCTTTTCGTATTCTGCTAATACATACCTTCCTCGTCCAATTTTTGTTGCTAGTTTGGTACGTGTCCTCCATGAATTTACAGCTAGATCGAGTGATTCCTTACTTTCTTCGGGTGTTAGCAAATTCTTTATACCTGGACGATGCTCAGAATACATTACTCTGCCATTTGAATCACAGATGGTAACTAGTCTAATCATTGGATCTATTTTGATAATATCTTTGTACATTTTTTCATAGTCTATTTTTTTGTAGTCCATCAACTATAACTACAGCTAAAGATGGATTTAAGAATTGAATAATCAATCTAAGGCTAATCGTCCACTTATAGTATCGATATCTGCTATAGTATATTTTGAGTTTACAAGTATGACAGAGAGAAGATTTGTTATTAATTTGTGTTAATAAGCTTCAACTTCTGTTATTCTGTTCTTAAAAGTAAAGAATAATAACATTTGGATACATATAAGTATATACATAGAGCATCTTTACTAAGATACATTAGTATAGATCATATTTATACTATGTTGAGCATACATAAGTATGAACTTCAGATCTACCACCAAAACAAGAAATAGTCGAAGTATTTCATCACTATACATTCATCAATGCAAGCAGTGTGGGGTACTTTTTGAAGGGAAGGCTGCAGAATTTTCATGGGAAAAAATGTTTATGGTAGATAAATGTGAAGTGTGCAAAAATTTCACATTCCAAACTATCAGTTAGAGAAGTGTAATACATAATTGGCAGCGGTGTGACTGTCTACCATCAGAGTAGTGACGCGGCCATTATTATTGTCATTATCTGCTGTTGGCGATACATATTAAAACCGTCTGCAAAGCCAACCTAGCAGTACTGGCTAGTCTATCTAATTGCTGTTTCTTCGCATCGAATAGTATAGAATACTGCTCTTCTGCAATCGTAATTATCTCTGTAGGATAGACCTCAGTTTTTACAAGAAACTCGATACCTGTAAGTTATTTCCGTCGATGTGTTCTAGCGTCTGCAAAGCGTTTGATTGTTATAACTAGTAACAAATTAATAAAATATCATTGCAAATACAAAAAAATATGTCTGATGAACCAGATCAGGCTGATGATGTTCACTCATCTTTCGACGAAAAACAAAAAACGAAAAGAAAAGTAACGCCCTCTTCAGCAATTACCCAATCAGGACAAGAGACAGGCAATAGTCAACAAAATAACGAAAAGGTCATAGATGAATTAGAAGACCAAGGAAAACTAAAAGGAGAAAAAGAATCGCAGCAAGGTGGAGAAGAATATGAAGATGAAGAACCAAGACAAGGTCGATGAATAATTGTGCCTTCTGTAGAAGAGATTTGCTCGACGTGATTGTATAGATTCAAATCTAGTATCTATGGAATGTTTGATTATAGGGCCAGAAGAACAAGGGCAAATATTTTCATTAAACCTATATTGGGGGGAACCCAATACATTAAATCTGCCCATAAAACGCAGCTACCTCTTAGGCACCTACACAAGATCTTTTGTCTTGACTGCCATTATTACTATTTCTCTGACAACTTATTTTCTTCTTTCAATATATGTAATACCCAGCCTATACGTTACACTACCCCAGATAAGAGCATTACCTCGAATTAGTAACGTTTCCATATCTCCTAATATGGTTCACCTTGGAAAAACCTTTTATGTTAACATAACAGGAGAAAACATGGGAGATAATGCAGATATTCAAATTGTATCTACTGCTTTTCCGAACCTGA
This sequence comes from Candidatus Nitrososphaera maunauluensis, assembly GCA_041156085.1. GTDB lineage: Archaea > Thermoproteota > Nitrososphaeria > Nitrososphaerales > Nitrososphaeraceae > Nitrososphaera_A > Nitrososphaera_A maunauluensis. The sequence continues at coordinate 36,615 of JBEVTH010000004.1, read as the reverse complement.
CACGTTCCGCTGGATTCGTAACAATAAAACAATCTGACTTTACCCAAAAGCCCATATTTATCAAAATAGGTGACAAGATTGGATCAGCCTATGCTGGATTAGGAAACCTCGTATATGCGAGATATCCTTCGCTAGAATGTTTTAGTAGACCTTGGTATAGTCATATTATTCATCATGTCCAACTGGAAGTAAAACCAGTATCCGTAGGAAGGTTTATGATATTTTTGAAGACCATCGCCTTGCCGCATTTAAATAACAAATCTCACTATCCTCAAATTGGCATCAAGGATTATCAGAATGAATTCGTGACAGTTTTTTCTGTACAAGTAGTTAGGAGTTGAGTTCATTTACAATATTCTCAATATAGTAAAGAACTGTACTGATGCAATGTAATCCTATCGATCATTACGTGACTTGTTTGTAGTTGCAGAGCAATTTCGTAGATTGTAACATCAGTTTGACATTCCCTTTTCGTACGGTAACACATGCCGATACAAAATAAGTTTGATAACATAGTATTAATATAATGCATCATAGAAAATACTACGACTAGATACCTATGAAATTTAGCAAACGGGTACAGTCTTCGTCACCTGCAATCAAAAAAAGCGGCTTAGAAGTATCTCTGTCACATTCATATTTTCTCAGAAGATTCACCATAGGTAATGCTTTAGTGAGCTTAGGTATGTTTGTATGTGCAACAGGTGGTAGTTGGGATATTTCAAATCATCTATTGAATAAACCAGAAACATTTTTTTCAGCTCCACATGCTGTCCTTTACACCGGAGTAGCAGTTGCGATTTTTGGCGCAGTAATTGTGCGGATGGCTTCTTCGTCTATCTTCAATAATAACCTGAATAGACATGCAAAATTGACGTTTACCGGAATCAGCATGATGACTATAGCCGCTCCTCTTGATTTTGCTTGGCATTCTGCATTTGGATTAGATGGCTTGCTAAGTCCTCCTCATCTTGTCCTTTTATTAGGAATGATAATGAGTAGTCTTGGTGCGATGTTGGGAATAATCTCTTACATTAATAGTGCAAAAGTCCCTACAGTTATTCAAGACAATGACGACGTTCCTGGGAAGGATTCGACGAGACTAGAAGGAAGAAGGATGAATTCAACTATGCTACTCTTAATTGTTATAGGAGTATTACCTGTATGGATGACTTTAGATGGTCTCATTGGAATGTGTAGTCTTCCATTTTCAAATACTGAATATTTCAATTTTAATCTCGATCCGTTTACTGCTGCCGTGGTAGCAACGATTGGTTATCCAGTTCTTATCTCATTTATACTTTGTTCATCATCTATTTTGGCAAACAGGAAATTTGGTATTTTGTCAGCAATAGGTGCCTCTTACCTGACTGTACATGCGATATCAACGATAATACCCAATGAATCTTTGATTCCGACCCTTCCTTTTTATATGCTCAATATACTAGCTTTTTTGGCCTCCGATATTTTGGTGTCATTTTCATCCAACAAGCTCTATTCTGTTTTGGCTGCTGCAATTTTAGGATCGTCTTTCTTTATGGTCCAGTATCCATTAATTACGTATATCTATAGCGAAGTATTTTCGAACCAATCTTTCGTATGGCCTAGTCTAATCTCTTCGACTTATTTTCGAATGATAGCTAATATCTATCCGTTGATACTCGGACCTTGTTTTGCAATGGGAATAATTGGAGGAATTCTTGCTCGCAAAATTACCTCCGAGTTAAGTGGAAAACAATATAACAATAATGCCATCATGAATAAATAAAATATCGACTAATTAAGTTGCTACAGGTACAGCATCATCAACGCGATATAGAGGTTTTTTTAAAAACGCATACAATATCATTAGAGAAGCAAGAGTTGATATAAAAATAGTAGATGGCAAAAGGACGCGACTTTCAGAAATCGTTGAAAAGTACAGACCATATTTAGAAACATAATAACATTCCATCAGTCTGCCAATGGAAGGCAATACTCTATTTCTTTATAGATTTGATGTAATTTACTTGCAGACTGTTAATATTAACAACACTAACCACGTACATGTAGTCTTTGATTCAAGCTTCATAAAGAACATTACTCATTATACTACTACCGAGTAAATTTTAATAGATTCATAATGAGCCGAAAAGTATGGAAAGCACACATACAGTCAGCAGTTATATAATCCAAAGACTTTATGAATGTGGCGTTAATCACATTTTCGGAGTTCCTGGCGATTATGTACTTGGATTTTATAATCAGTTGCTGCATAGTAACAAGTTAAAGATAATCAACACCTGTGATGAATTAGCAGCAGCACTTGCTGCTGATGCTTATGCCCGTGTCAAGGGATTTGGGGCACTTTGTATTACCTACTGCGTAGGAGGCCTGAAGGTTGTCAACGCTACTGCTCAGGCCTATGCTGAAAAATCTCCAGTTGTAGTAATTAGTGGAGCACCGGGAACAAAAGAACGTACTAAAAATCCGCTCCTTCATCATATGGTACGAGACTATGAAACCCAGCAGAAAATATTTGAACACATAACTGTGGCTTCTACAATATTAAATAACCCTAGAACCGCGGCAGCAGAAATTGATCGTGTCTTCTCAATGGCCTTGAGTTATAGACGACCTGTCTATATTGAATTACCCCGTGATATGATTTCTTCGCCTATACCGGATATATCGACCTCCGTGAATTATGGTTTTGAAGAACAAATTGATCATATGGCATTGGCTGAGGCAGTTGAAGAGGCTACATCTATGATAAACTCCTCAGAAAAGCCGGTTATTGTTGCTGGAGTGGAGATACAACGGTTTGGATTACAAGCAGAAATTTTAAAGCTCATTGAGAAGACCGGTATTCCTGTTGTGGCCACAATTTTAAGCAAATCTGTAATAAGCGAAGATCATCCATCATACCTTGGCTTGTACGAAGGAGCAATGGGCTATGAATGGGTAAGAGAATATGTTGAATCTAGCGATTGTTTGATTTTGTTAGGCGCTTTCATGACTGACATAGATTTTGGAATCTCTGCTACACCAGTAGATTCTAAGAATATTATAAATGTGACAAGTGAGAAGTTGACCATTCGACATCATAATTTTGACAACGTAGGATTGCAAACCTTTCTTAGCAACTTGTTGACGGCAAGTATTAGGACAAGAGAGCCAAAATGTTTAAGAAATCGTGGTAATAGATTTCCTGTTTGCTTTTCTACAGAGATAGGTAAAAAGATTACTGTACAGCGCTTATTTCATAGACTTGCTTCATTTGTAACGCCTGATACTATCGTCATCGCAGACGTGGGCGACTCTCTATTTGGTGCCCTCGATTTGGTTATTCATCGTGATACTGAATTCTTGGGATCTGCATTTTATGCTTCCATGGGTTTTGCTGTGCCTGCATGTATAGGAGCTCAGCTAGCTAATCCCAAATTGAGGCCACTGGTTATAGTCGGAGACGGTGCTTTTCAAATGACTGGAATGGAAATATCAACTGCTGTACGTTACAAGTTGAACCCAATCATCATATTACTAAATAATCAGGGCTATGGAACAGAGCGGCGACTGTTGGATGGCCCATTTAATGACCTACAACCATGGCAATACAACACTATTCCTGAAGTAGTTGGAGGGGGAAGAGGATTTCTTGTTGATACTGAAGATGAGTTTGATAGAGCTTTAGAGGCGGCAACCAAAAATCTAGATAGCTTCTGTATATTAGAAGTACGATTAGATCCAAATGATGGATCCGATGCTCTACAACGACTTACAGACGTACTAGGCAAGAGAGTCAGGTAAAGTTTAGTTGTCAGAGCTATGTAGTAGATGTGGCAAGAAGACTGATAATATCTATTCATGCGAACATACAAACGACAAAAAAATGTGCACAGATTGCTATCAAGAGATTCATTGGATTCTAAACAATAGTACAAAAGATACGTAGACGTACCACATGTATGACCTATGCCCGTTTCAAACTCTAACAATTAAATGCTTGTTTCTTTTAGGCTTCAGGTATTGCAGCGATATTCCATGGAAGTCGTTGACGCATACCTATGACAACATGAAGAAAATGAACATAAAAGATCAGGACGCAAATTTTATCTTCAAGTCCTGCAAATATTGTGGCTACAGTGAGTTGTATCTGGATAATACTGGAGATAGATTATCCGGATTGAGCTCGAATGTTTCATTGTTTGAGCATTTTAGATAAGGAGTCTTTTGCTTCAACACTTGTGGTTTCCATTTATATCTATCCATATCTCCAACTTTGCCTACTTTGCTGAAAAATACGTTGCATACATTTGCTATTATTCCTCTGTGTTAATATCCAGTAAACTCTTCAACTTTGATTCTTTCCTTTGAAATTTTGAGATCATCTTCGAGCAAAGCTTGCATTGCTTTTAACATGCTAGGAGGACCACAAATATAAAATATTGAATTATTTAGTGTGTTAGTCTACATACTTTAAAATCATTGCTTTGTCTATTCTGCCATACACTCCTTTCCATTCAATATCCCTTTGAGCAGTTAATGATGGAGATTGACTACCATGTTGGTCTTCGCTAATTGTATAGATGATCTTCAGATTTTTATTTACGTTAGCCCACTCATCAAACTCTTTTCTGAATAATATGTTATCACGGTTTCTATTGGAATCAAACATTACTATTTTTAGTGGCAGTTGCTTGTCTGTAGCATATTTTATCATAGTTCTAAATGGAGTAACGCCTATACC
>JBEVTH010000004.1:0-31786 GCA_041156085.1 Candidatus Nitrososphaera maunauluensis | reverse complement strand
TGTTAATATTAACAGTCTGTAAGCTAAGTAGAAACGAGAGGGAATGGCTTGTTATACGCTTGTATTATAATCAAGGCAAAACGTAATATGCAAATTAGGAATATCATCTCTGATGTTGGTTCTTCTTAAAGAAGGTTGAGGATGTTAAATATGCTAGTTTCAATGAGTTGATGGCTATTTTTCTTTACTCTATTTAGTAGCGACAAGGATGGCACAAATCGGCAAGTCCAGAACAGATTACATGATTATTCGTCAGTATTTTGCGATTAGGTTAAACAGTTGATTTCTCTTGTAATGTAATATTTATAGGATTACATACTTGACGGATCTTTATTTTGTTCACCTCCGAGTTAGACCAAGAATCAACCCTAGACTCGCACTCCCAAACAATGGCAAACCCGTATCTATTGGTAAGAAAGCAAGATTGCTGTGGATGATGTTAGGAGCAGCAGTATCATGCCCCGTTACTGTTGAATTCAGGTTATTTGTAAGAGCTGACAAAACTGGCTGAGATATTGTTTGTAATTTTCCCCAGTTAATATTGAGTATTCCTTGTGATTGCAAATACATTAATGCAGCAAGGAATAAACCAGATATTATTGCAAGTATTTTAATAACATATCTTATAGCGATCCCGACTATGAATCCCGTTATTCCACCAAATCCAACCGTAGTTAAAAGTGGCATAAAGTTAGTTACATGCTCTGCAACCATTGCTTTTATCGACTCCGATTTAGGATAGATAAATAGCCATGGGACCAGGCGGCCGAAGCCACCTTCCTAAAATCAATACTATCAGCGCATGTACATGTATGGCTGTGTGGTTCATACTCCATGAATTTAAAGAGATAATATCTATATATTTAAGATTTCAAACTTCTTACGCTTCTTTTAATCAGAGGATAGAACATAGCAAATGTTACCGTAATAAGTAGTGCTTTAAAACGTTAGTTAATTTTTTCTATTATTTTGTGCGGACTATAAGGGCCAAGAGGAGGATCAGGTTCTATTTTCCAGGTGACCGAGGCATCTCCTGATGAATCGTTAGGAGCACTGAATTGGCTTACTGTTGTTCCGTCGGGATAGTTCACTGTTGAACTCCGCACCCCAATAGGCACACTAGTCTTCTCATCGACCACTTGAAATCGTATACTCTGATATTCCCTGCGGAACTGAATCTAGTTGAATGTTAATCCTAAGTGTCCTAACTTCTTGCTGGGCGGCGTAGCTAATTTGAACAACTGCATGTATATATGAAAAAGTTAGCATCAATATTGCTAACAACAATGCAACCGATCCTAACTGCACCGTTGTCCTAGGGTACTTGAGCATTGGCAAGACTACATTAACGTCACATCCTGATAACCCATTTTGCCTTGAAGTAGGGATTGGAAACATAACATAACAGCTCTGATAAAGCAGCATATCCTAACCCAAAAGCGTTCAATTTCGTGCGCTATTTGCTTTATTCTGGCAATATAAAACGAACTAACGGCGTGTTGAGAGCGCATTTCAAAAAGATCACCTCTCGCGCCATATGGCCTTTGTCTTTGCTAGCAGTACTAATCCAATTAAATATGCAAGCTGCACAGTGATTCCTAGACCAGGCGACCATTCTTTTGGTGTTGGAAGGCCCATTGTATATTGCAATATAATTGAGGCATGTGTCGTGGGTAACAAGTAAGCAATGTAATGTAATCCCAAAGGCAAACGTTCTATTGAATAGTAAACCGGAGGGATAACTGCCAAGACTACATTTACAAAAGAAATTATCTGTGTCGCATTTCTCATATGTAGCATATGGGATGACAAAAAAAAACCCATCGCTGACATGGCTCCCCAAATTAAGACAATATTTGACAGAAGCAGTGGTAGGTTGAAATACGAAGTACCAAATGACGCTGCAAGTAAGGTGAGTACAATTAAAGCAGGCAAACCGAACAAGAGCTCGGATAAAGCCAGTCCAGTCATGTAAGTTAACGGGGAAACTGGTGATGCAACAAAAACATCTTGAATCTTGTACTCCGTCTTGTAAAATGAGATATCCTGTCCAAGGGCAAGCCCATAACCTACGAGTGCCATAACAAGACTTCCTGAAACAGCAAATTGGATATAATGACCGTTACTAATTACAAATAAAACAAACAACAACGAAAATGGGCTAATAGCAGTAAAGACCATTGATAATGGATTTCTACGAAGCCATAGAAAGCCTGTTAAATATGCTATCAGAAAAGCTTGTCTCAACGCCAATAGTATTGTTTGCTGCATTTTCAGTGCGTATTATTTCTAATCTAATAAGATAATATAATTCATAAACTTTGTAAAAGAACACTAGTCGTCAACTCACAGGACAACAACGAGAAACGTTATTTTCGGTTACGATCTGTCTTACTATTTTCATTATTCTTGATCTGGATCTCTTAATTTGGCTATCTCCTTTTCATTCCTTGAAAAACCCATTAGATGACCTCTTAACAATTGAATACCTAGAGCTGGATCGACCCCTTTTGGGCACACTGCACTGCAAGATCCAGCAAAATGACATCTCCAAATTCCATGCTTGTCATCCACTATATTTAATCGCTGAGTGGATAAATTATCTCTTGTGTCTGCATTATATCTATATGCCTGTGAAAGAGCTTGAGGACCAGGAAAACTTGTGTCTGTGGCTACTGTAGGACACGCCGAGTAACATAAACCGCACTTGATACAATAAGAGAATTGTAAATACCTATCAACATCTCTTGGTCGCTGTATAAACTCTGATAATTTTGTTTCATCTTTGATATCTGCGTTATCATTATGAATAAATGGGGACATTTCCTTATGATGTTCGAAAAATTGCGTAAAGTCAGTAACTAGATCCCGCAGGTGTGGAAGGTTTGGAAGTGGCTCACAGGTGATATCCCCACCCCCGCTAGACAATTCCGAAATCTTTGTATAACATGCCAGTCTAGGAATTCCGTTAATCTTCATTCCACACGATCCACATGAGGCCATTCTGCAAGAATATCTTATTCCAATGCTGCTGTCACGATAACTTTTTGCAAAAAGAAGTGCATCAAGTACTGTCATCCATCTCTGTACGGGTATTTCAAACGTATCGTAGCGAGGAGAGTCACTCTGCCGTGCATTAGCTCGATATACATTCAGGACAATTGTTTTGTGAATCAATTCATCGTTTGTTGCAATATCTGTTTTTCTATTATCTATCCTGGTATTTTTCTTTCCTAAGATATTAATTTTTTTAATAATTCCCATGTTTAACCAAATCCCAACCCATTAGCCATGATTATTGTTCGAGTACCGTAGGCAATGACTGATATCGTAGCGGCTATAGTAAATATAGCAACACCGTCTTCCCACAGTTTATTCTGTCGCAATTCTAGCAATATAATTCTCAAACCATTAAAGCCATGGATCGCAATAAGTACAAGAATGGATTCGAGCAGTATAGCATATGGTATATCGTGATAATTTCTAATTACGTTTTCATATACTAAGCTTAAACTAAACGAGGGAGTTATTAGACGCACTATAATATGAACGGCCACTACAAACAATGCCGCTATTCCAGTCATGTAGTGTATTTTCATTATTTGGCTTTCTCTAAGCATTTCAATCATCTACTTCTGTATCTTTTACTTGCCACCGAAGAGTACTGTACTTCCGTATAACATTGCTACAGCAGCTAATATTAACGCAACCCATATTCCAGACTTTTGACGATAGTTAAGGGATATAGCATCGTAAGGATAGTCAGGTCTCGAGGGATTTCCGAGTCCTTTACCTGCGTGCGCAAATATTAGTCTTATCCCGTTGGTAGAATGGAAGGTGCTTGTTCCAATTACTAATATCAAGAAAGTATGTCCCCATAGAGTTTGAGTTAGCTCCAACATCGCGTTCCATGCATCTTCGCCGCGTACTAGTGAACTTGTTTCGTATATATGGCCTACAAAATAGACCAATAGGAATACGCCAGTTAATCTTTGGAGCCAGTAAGATATGCGTTCCCAGCCGTATCTAGAAGGATTTAGCCATCCCTTTAGCCCTTCACGGTTATCACGATTACTTTTTTCCCGTGTGATTTCCATCAATACTTCCTCTCCATTGGGGCATATCTTGTGAAGGTTACCGGATGCCACGCCAATCTTGGTCCTTGTGCACTAAAGTAGGCTAGTGTATGTTTGAGGAAATTGGTGTCGTCTCGATTTAAATAGTCGATTCTAGCATGTGCGCCTCTAGATTCACGACGGTTAAAAGCACCTGTCAACACTATGTCAGCAATCCTTATCATAGAGTCTATCTCCATCACATTTATGAAATTTGTATTGTATTCATTTGCTTGATCATCTACATGCTTCCATGCCTGCATCTTTAACTCTCTTACTTTTTTTAAACCTTCTGCTAAATCTTTTTCAGATCTGAATACATGTGCTTTAGCGTCCATGATATCAGTTAATTCCTTCCTAATTTCATACGGATTTATCTCGCCTCTGCCCCTAAATAAACCATCATAGATTCTTTTTTCTTCTTCTATGATCTGCTGTTCGGAAATAGATGAAGCATTACTCCTGTGTTTTAGAGCGTGTTCTGCAGCTAGCTTACCAGTTATCTTTCCCCACACTAGGCATTCAGAGGTAGAATTTGCCCCTAAACGATTAGCACCATGCAAACTATTACATGCAGCTTCACCAGCAGCCCACAACCCATTCATCTCAGTAGCACCATTAATGTTAGTATGTATCCCTCCCATCATGTAGTGACATACCGGCCTAATCTCTAAAGGCTCTGCAATTACATCAATACCTGAAAATTTGATCCCAATTTCTCGAATTCCTGAAAGACGTTGCTTTATACGCTCATCTCCTAGATGGGTAAGATCTATTTTCAAACAATCTACACCTGATTCGTGTTTAAAGCCTCGACCTTCCTGAATCTCTTTCATCATAGCACGGGAGACTACATCCCTGGATGCTAATTCAAGCTTCTCAGGCGCATATTTCTTCATAAATCTCTCCCCTTTATTATTAATTAGATAGCCACCTTCACCTCTTGCACCCTCTGTTATCAGTATTCCAGATGGCAAGATACCAGTAGGATGAAACTGAACAAACTCCATATCTTTTAAAGCAAGCCCTGCTCGGTATGCCATATCTAAACCATCAGGTGTGGAAGAATACGCATACGTAGAAAAGCTGTAAATTCTCCCAGCTCCACCAGTACAAATTATTCCTGCAGGTGCTCTGAATTTATAAAAGTTCCCAGTCTTCATTTCAAGAGCAGTAACACCACGAAAATTATTCGATTCACTAAGAATAGAAGTACAAAACCATTCGTTATAAAAGTGGATGTTGTCATATTTGAGACACGTATCATAAAGAGTTTGCATCTCATAAAACCCAACCTTATCTTGGGCATATGTTGCCCTGGGAAATGAATAGCCACCGAATTTACGCTGGTCAATCCTACCATTTTCTCTCCTAGACCATGGCATTCCCCAGTGCTCTAACTGGTAGATTTCAAGAGGCATGCTTCTCACAAGCAACTCAGCAACATCTTGGTCAGCAAGGAAGTCACTTCCCTTAATGGTATCATAAATATGAGATTCTTGGTTATCACCTTCCTCTTCAAAAAGAACGGCTGCTGTTCCACCTTCTGCGGAAACTGAATGGGAACGCATGACCTGTACCTTTGAAACTACTGCAATATTCAAGCTTCTATCTATATCTGCAGATGATATTGCTGCTCTTAGACCCGCTAGCCCGGACCCAATTATAATAATGTCATGAGAAACAGTATCAGTCAGGTATGATAGCACCTCTTACTACATGTGGACATGTACTTCCAGTAATAATATTACCAAAGAGGTTTTTTCGATCCATACAATAATATATTTATAGGCTTTATATATGATAAACTATTGAACATTGTTGATAATCATATTTTACATTATTTAAAAGTAACAATATATAGTCACATTCAAATTATGTCCTCTCAAAACCAATATCTAGTAAGAGGTAAATTACTATTTCAAGGAAAAGGCATACTAAGCTTGACAAAAAGATAGCAGAACCAAGGTCAAATAGAAAGGTTACAGGAAGGGAGTTAACACAACCCGAAGAACAAAGTATTCGTCTAAATACACTTGTATCTATCTTACATGACCGAGGCATCATCAACAAAAAAGAATATGAGAGCACTGTAGCAATGCGTTTACATGAATTTTCTAAAGCTACAGCATTCGAAGAATTGAATGAGGAAATCTGAACTCATCTCGACGATCCTTGCCTGAGCACTAGCCTTCGAACTTGCCTGCAAAATCCTTAGAGCTCCTTGTCTTGGCATTGTAGTTACAAGCTCACGTCCAAAAATTATAGCGCCGGGAGAGGGATTTGAACCCTCGCGACCATTTAAGGTCACAAGCTAACAGGAGATAAATTTCCAGGCTTGCGCCCTCCCAGGCTAGGCGACCCCGGCATCCTATGACGGCTACTCCAAATCTATATATTAACGATTCAGCTGAAATTTATCTGCAGATAATATACCCTAAAGTTACTTTAAATTTTCTGACGCTTTAGTCAAACGCCAATACCATCCAGTAATTTACCTGATAACAAATCATATTTATATGTCATCGAATGTCCAACTTTTATCTTATGGTCTTCTACATCTGACCTGAATAAAAAACGAGCTCTGCATTCAGTACATATCCATATTACCTTTAGGTCATCTCTATGCATTTTCTGTAATGAACAGTAATTTGGCTGTTTGTAATTTAAGGAGTAAGTAAGCAAGTCATATTCATTTTGTTTGATGTTTTATAATGAATTAATATGTGCTTTATTTTTGAGGTACACCTTTATATTCAATTTTTTCAATTTTAATTGATTTCAACTTCAATTCGATCATTCTATTAATTACAGCGAGACAAAGATAAAAATAAGGATTAGGACAAACATCTTTTCTATTATGGACAAACAGGGATTTTCGGAAAAGTGCACCAGTGGTAATCATCTCGATTGCAAAGATTGTATGTGCAATTGTCATATTCCAGGCACGATGGCTCACCTTGCGAAGAACGTGGCAATATTAGAAAAAAAGATACCAGGGCTTGGAGAATCTCTTTAGATTAGCTAGGATTCTTAGAGAAATTTTCTTCTATCTTCGTTTCAAGACTGGCTCTTGGATAGGACTTTCCTATCTTGCCGTCATTTGAATGCCAGGCTTTCGGATAAGTACCTGGTTTCATAATAACCCTTTTCATACTAAAAGCTACACCTTTCACATTCTGTTCTATTTCTTCTCTGGTCATTGCTGCTTCGGCTAGTCCAATTATTTCTCCTTTAAGAGTATATACACCAACTAGTTCACCCTTCTTTAGATCTTTGGGAACCGCGATTACTCCGGGAACAGCTAACTGTGCACCATGACATAACGCGTCTACAGCTGTGTCGCGGATAACAGTAGCCCGAATCCCTTCTAGACAATGTTCAACTGGTCTTACCAGACTACGAAGTTTATGATCATCATTTTTCTCTCTATACATCTGGAATGCGTCTGCCAGGTCATGAAGCCTTACAAAAGTATTTCCTTCAGAGAGGTTACTCACTTGGGTTCTTCGCAGTTCCACCATCGTTGCGCCGGGACCTAAAACTTCTCCAATATCATAGATTATTTTTCTAATGTAGGTACCGGCTTGACAAATAAAGCGTAGCAATACAAGACGATCATGGTCCTCTATCTTTTCAGATTGATAGATTGTTCTGATGCGTGTAGCCCTCTTTACTGATGAACGTTGAGGTGGTCTCTGGTAAATATCTCCCGTAAAACTTTTAATTACTGACATTAAGCTTTCGTCTGGAATGCTTGCGTGTAACCGTGCTAATGCATAGTATTCTTTTGGGCCGAGGAGCAATACTGAAAGTGCTTTAGTACCTTCACCAAGCCCAACCGGCAAAAGCCCTGTAGCGTATGGGTCCAGAGTGCCACTATGTCCAGCCTTTTCTATACTCAAGATCCTCTTAACCCAAGCCACCACCTCGTGGCTTGTTGGACCACCTGGTTTATCAACTAAAATCAAGCCATAATCAAACAACGAAGCTATTGGTCTTTTATTGGGATAGTGACCATAGTTATCATTAGTAATATCATCATCCAGCTTTAACAGATTTTTTAATTGCGACAATGTCAAGTTGATTAATATACATCTCTTTATTCTTTATTATAATCTGCTAGATATATGATGCCTTATTATAATCTTTGAAATCTCGATCAAGGAATCGAGGTCAATCAAGTCTGTATTAAGAGAAAAGTCAAACACAGTCAGGTCTTTACCAAAGTTGAATCCGTATAATTTACGATAGATTTTTATATTTTCTTCATCCCTTATATTTATAATCTTTTTTGCTTTAAGAAAACTTAGATTGTCACGTTTAGCCATTCTTTTTGCCCGGTTGTCTTGAGAACCTTTTAGCCAGAACTTGATAGGATCTTGAACTAACCACGGAAGTGTATAACTTGTAATAACGGCCTTTCCTAGTCTTACTATTTCAAGAAGTTTTTGATCTACTTGCTTATCAAAATATAAATTTGTTTTTCTCTCAGCCATAAATTTTTTTGCCTGTTCTGTATCCCACCAATCCTTTCCCGTTATAGAATATCCCTGGTCACCTGCCAACAACTTTAGAATATCTCCTCCATTGTATACTTTAAAGTCAAACTCCTTCGCAATCTCTGCAGCTATGGTTGTCTTTCCCACAGCAGGCCAGCCAGAAATCACTATGGTTGTTTTTTTATTATTATTGTAATCGGCTGTTTTCGAGTTTGAATTCACTTTATTTTTCACATAGAACTTTGACTATATTTAAAACTGCTTCCTCTATTTTATTATCATTATTCATGACTGTAATAAAAGGAGAGCCAGTCAAAATAGAACAGGATGCAATCATTATTTTTAAAATATCTAGCTCGTCTTGAATAGCTTGAATAGAGATAATATCTCTATCGCGGGATGTGTCTTTTTTTCTGCGCTTCACTATTTCATCAGCCTCTGCGACGACCATGACAAAATGAGTAGGTTTGATAATATCAAGTAAATGCATGGGAAGGCCTGGGTAATATCCTTCAATTGTTTTTATAAAAAGATGTGTATCGATCATCACAATACTATCGTCTATTTCTGAAATTCTTTTCGCAGCCATCTGTTGAAAATGCCTTTGTTTTCCCAAGGGCAGCTTACGCAATTCGTCCCTGTTTTTAACTCCCATTTTATGGGCTTCTTCAAACATCACACTTCCAAATACTGTGATTGTCGCCTTCTTTCCTTTTTGATTAAGCTGCTCGGTAGCTAGAGAAATTACGCTGGTCTTGCCTACACCTGGTATTCCAACTATTATTACGCGTTTGTTGTCGTTATTTTCTACCAAGAATGGCCGCCAATTTAGGCATGTGTGTGTCTACCTGCTCTTTTATGAGTAAGTTGTAGTAGTTCACGAGAATATCTACCATCAACAATATACCAATTCCCGAACCAAAGACATTCAATACATTTGATGCGGATGCCAATAAGCCTATGATAATCGAACCCAAAATTGTAACAGATGGAATATATTTGTTGAGTAAAACTTCTACTGATCCTTCAGAACGCCTAAAGCCAGGGACCTGAACGTCAGCATCCAACAAATTCTTGGCAGCCGATTTCGCTGACAAGCCACCCAATTCGACCCACAATCTACCGAAAACCGTTACGATAGCAGTAAGAAACACAACGTATGCTACGGCACGTACGGGATCTTGTGTTGCAGCATCTAAGCTCTGGGGTGAAGTTATATAATAGAGTAAGCCGCCGGTGGGAGTCTGAGGTCTACCCGGATCAAATTGAGCAACCCAATTGAAAACAGGGTTGTCATTTTGAGGATTATAGTTAGCCCATAACATCTGTCCCATAAAGACAGCATTAGCAAGTAGGGCGGATGACAGAATCACAGGGATGTTGGATGTATACAACAATTTGATTGGATACACGGCAGTAAACCCCCTGTATTTTGTCGATACAATAGGTATATCTATGTGGATCCCCTGCACATAAACTAAAACCAACAGAACAAGTGCAGTTATTATCAGACCAAATACACTCGGAAGTTGACCTGATCTAAACAATGTATCTCCAATATGACCATTGGTTGCAGAGCTAATAATAAAAGGCAATATACCTACGGGACCATCCTGAGCAGGCAGGGGACTAAATATACTCCATAGAATTCCCTGCGCCACACCAGCCATAATAAAGAGACTGATGCCAGATCCTAATCCCCAACCTTTTTGAACTAATTCATCTAACAGCATAACAATAATACTAGATCCCACGAGCTGGCTAACTAGGATCACTATAAATTCTGGACGTGCAACAAGGTGACCATAAACACTTGTTCCATATAGCGAACCTTCTGCCATGATTACAATTATTGTTACTATTTTGGTAGCAGATGTAAACAAAGACCGATCGTCAGGATTCTTGAAATTTAGCTTTAGGAGGTCAGAACCCTTGAGCAATTGCATAAGCAGTCCAGCTGTAACTATGGGACCAATTCCAAGTTCTAGCAAAGTTCCTTGCTGTGCTGCAAAAATAACCCTAGCAAATGCCAGAAAATCGAATTTTGGATCACTGGTAACACCGTAAAGTGGGATTTGCCCCATAATTAAATAAGCAAATAGAGCAATACCACTCCAAACAAACTTCTCCGTAAGAGTGATCTTCTTTTTTGGCTTCTCGACCTGAGGAATATAGGCAGATACTTTTTTAATGACCCGCCTTAACACGCTCTCATTGTCTGTCGTGTTCATTTGAGATTATTTCTCCTCCAGCTGACTCTATTTTTTCTTTTGCACTCTTTGATACCTTAGCCACCCTGATTGCAAATGCGCCTGAGGATTTGCCTCCTCCAAGCAATTTGTCGTATCCAAGTGAAGTCAAGTCCAAAATAACTTTACCATTAACGTCGACTTTTCCATGTTTAGCAAAAATTGAGTCCAAATTTTCTATGTTAATCCATCTTTGGACCAGGTTACGATTAAAGGAATTAAACGCATCATGGCCAAAATGATTTGGCTCTTCAATTTGGGTTCTAATCCAGAAGTGCTTATGCTTGCCTGCTTGTCCTACCCCACCTCTGGCACCTGATTGTCTGTGCTGACCAATCTGACCCCAACCACAGTAACGACTGCCTCTTTGTCTTCTACTTTTTCTAAGTCTAGTAGCCATAATTATTGATACATTCTCCATATATTAGACAGGAACGTGTTTTAAAGTGACGATGTCACCTTAAATAAGTCTTTTGCTGCATTCATAGCATATTCTTTACCAACTGAATCAATTCTCGGTTCTCCCCGAGAATACCTTTTTGAGAATACTGAGTCTTTGTTTTCCGTCTGAATCCACCTCTAGGTGGAGAAAGTGCAAACCAAGGCTTGATATTTTTTAATTTGGATAATGTTGTTACTTTATTTTGTGCTATAGCAACTGCCAGTTCCTCAATATTTCTATATTCCTTTGGAAGATCAGAATCGTTAATCGGTTTATAGCCGTTTTTCCTTCCTTTCTTTTCCAACAATTCTTTGACAAAGCTTGCGTCAACAGAAGTCCAGGCAACTATATCTTTTACTTTTCTTAACATGCCCAAGGTTTCTGAATTTTCAGCTATGATGGTTGCTCGAAATTTTTTACCCAGATTTAAATTGTCTAATGTCGTTTTCGCCCACGCTGGTATGTTTACTGTTCCTTTGATTCTTACTACTATATATGCCATTTTAACTATCAACCTGTAACATAAGTACTCCTTAACGCATTGAATATTGCCTTTGTAGTGGAAGACATTGTATTAGTTGACCCAAAAGACTTCGTCCAAGCGTCCCTTAAACCTGCTAGTTTGAGAAGGCTCCTAATATTTTCTCCAGCAACTAGACCTAACCCGCGTGGACCAGGAACTATCTCTATATTCACACTGCCCCCCTTTCCGCGAACTCTAAAGGGAACGGAATGAAGCTGGCTGCATCTACATTCCCAACTTCCACACCCTAACTTTACTGGAATAACATCAAGATATGCTGCATTGGTAGCCTTGTCGATGGCAATACGCATTTGAGAAGCTTTGCCCTTACCAATGCCAAACCATCCTGCTTCATTACCAACAGCAACTATAGCACCAAAACGTGTCATTTCGCCAGCATCTGTCTGCTTCTGAACAATACCTACGTGAACAACTTGACTTTTGATATCTGGAAGTAAATGTCTAACAATTTCAGCTTCTTGGATTCTCATGCCATTTTCATAGACCTGATCCATAGAATTGATTGTGCCACTAGCAACTTGAGAGCCCAGTGTAGTACGGGGTTTCCACTCTACATGATGTTCCTGCTGTCTAGAAGGCCGACTCAATTTTTGTGCTTACCTCGTGTAATACAAGATCTCTCATTTTTTATCATTTGATATTCCTTAACATATTTATTTTTTGGAACGTCTGTTCCATAATACAAGTCTTTATTTTTTTTCATCGTTGCATCCTCTTAAATTACTTTATTAGTATTTCGCATTGGGTTATCAGATATACTCTTTCTGATTGTTTCAAAATGCGATGGATAATCTTCAGGCTCTAATCCTTCTTTTAAAAGTTGTGAAAATCTGACGTTATATTTTTCTTGATCCCCTTTTAAAATTTTTGCGTATTCAGCAATATGGTTACCTGTTATACGCTCATCAGTAGGTAAAATATCTTCAGACACTGGGACATTGAATCCAGCGTCAATTATTCCTTTCAAAGTTGCAGCTATTCGTGATGTAAAGGCATCTATCCCTGTATATAGGATCGCGCTAGTGGTTCCCTTTTCCATAGATTTTTTGCCCAAAAGAAAACCGATCAGGTAACAAGCAGGTAAACAATTCATTGAACCCTTCCAACCATATTTTTTTAGTTCTCTACTGTGAACAGATGAAATAACAACATCTCCAGTTGGAGTAGGCTTTAAAAGCTGACAATTAACATTCTGGTCGCTGGGCTTGACCGTTAGAAAGGGTCTCCTGCTTATAAGTAGGGCTTCTCGTTTTCTATAACTGGTTTTCTTTTGTCTATTTCTTTTTAGCATAGGATTATAACTCATAGTCAACATTCACCATTTATTCTTGGCAATTACAAGCAGGCAAACGATACTAAGCACTTATAAACGTTATAAAAGTTTTATTTTTTTATGATTTCTTTATAGTATATGGTTGTCTCCCTTTGACCTTGCTGTTGATTGTCTTGTTATTTTTGCCTGCTGGGTTCTTTAATATCCCTCTTGTTTTTTGATTTGCTATTAAGGCAGCAAAAGCACCGCCACCGACGCCGTTATCTATATTCATTACTGCTAGGCCAAAAGTACAAGTCTGGAGCATTGATGCAAGGGCTGCAATTCCATTCGAACCAAATCCATAACCTACAGATGTAGGCACACCAATCACAGGGATATTCACGATTGAAGATACTACTGATGCCAGAGCGCCTTCCATCCCTGCCACGACAACTATGGCACTAACCTTTTCTGATATCATCTCTTCTAGTGCAGGAAAAAGTCTATGCATTCCGGCAATTCCCACGTCATAACTCAAAATAGTTCCACAACCCATTGCCTTTGCAACTAATCGAGCTTCTTCTGCGATACCTATGTCGGAGGTCCCTGCTGCCAGTATACCTATTTTCCCGCTTTCAGTTGTAGATATTTTGTTAGCTGAAGTAGATCGGCCGTTGACCAGGATGGTCGTGCTTTTCTTTCCAACTTCAATTCCAAGGTTCATTTTCCTTAGGTATTTACAGAGCTTATGTATCTCTCCAAGCTGAATTTTACTAACCACAACTCGTTCATTTCTGTTTAGAGAAGCTAGGACAATTTTTAAAATATCTTTAAGTTCCTTTCCTTTCGCGAAAATAACTTCAGGCACTCCCTTTCGAATTTCTCTATCAACATCGAGCTGGGCAAGGTTATTACTAACTAGTTTAATGGAATCTATCGAAATTTGTCTTTGTACTTCATCTATGCTAAGTTGGCCACGTGAGTATTTCTCCAACAGAGTCCTAATATTCATTTGTTAACATCCATTTATTTTTTAACAAACAAAGAAGCAAGGTTTTCAGCCAGTGATTGGTAGGGCACTTATTGCATTCTTGATACTTTTTGTTCCTTGATTGAATATATCTTGTTCAAAGCTATCAAGCTGGAGTTCGACTATTTTCTCTACTCCATTCGCACCTATCACAGCTGGCACCCCTATACACACATCATTGGTTCCATATTCACCTTCTAATAGGGTTGAAACAGGGATTACCAGCTTTTTGTTCTTAAGAATTGCTTCAACCATAGTAGCGATGGCGTTTCCGGGAGCAAATACAGTGGCACCCTTCAGTGAGATGACTTCAGCTGCCACTTTCTTTGTATAGTCAAAAACATCTTTTGCCTGCTCATTTGAAATAAACTGGTTAAGTGGTATGCCACCTATGGATGAGAACCTAATCAGTGGTAGCATATTCTCACCATGTTCACCGATCACCATTGCTTGGATCGAATGTCGAGATACTCTTGTAGTCTCTTGAATGAAGTTTTTGAACCTCGATAAGTCAAGCATCCCACCCATTCCCATAACGTTATTTTTGCTAATACCTGTTGTTTTCAATGCTAGGTAAGTCATTGGATCAAGAGGGTTTGTTACAACAATTAGATTACAATTTTTAGCATAAGATCCAATCTTCGAGGCGACATCTTTTACTATGTCAGCATTTATCTTCAGGAGATCCATTCTAGTCATCCCAGGTTTTCTTCCCCTTCCCGCAACAACTACGACAATCTCCGATCCTATCATGTCCTCATAATTATTCGAGCCTCGAATTATGCAGTCTGATCCTCTTTCCGATAGTTGGTGGTTAATATCCATGGCTTCTCCTTGTGGCAAACCTTTGACGATGTCAAGCAATAAGATGTCGTCTAATTCTCTTAGACCACAGTTTAACGCTGCGTAGGCACCCACTTTGCCTGCACCTATAATAGTGATAGTCATTTGAAAATGTCAAAGAGTTCGATTACTTATAAGTTTCCAAAGAACAGTTTTTGTCATATATTTTGAAACTGAAATATATTAAGGCAAATGTTATAATGACACGTATAGAGCTTTTTCATAACATGACAAGAATTGCCATAATTGACTCCCAGATAGCAGGTATCTCAGGAGATATGCTGTTATCTTGCCTGATAGACGCAGGCGCAAACAAAGACAAGGTTATCAATGCAATTCTTGCCTGCCAAAATTTTCTAAGAGAGAGTAAAATAATTACTGCAAGTTTTGCCAAAACAATTTCTCATGGTTTTAGTGCTACACGATTTGAATTCGAATATAAGGATAGAGCTCATAAACGTCGAGGAACTGAAATGTATAGGTCACTCGCTTTATGCTGTAATTCTTTAGACCTAGAACAACGTGCAAAGGTGTTTATCTTAGAATCACTCAAGACGATTATTGTATCAGAGGCCGCTATCCATGGTGAAGAATTGAGCAAAGTTCACTTACATGAAACTTCTAGTATAGATACCTTTGCCGATCTTGTGGGTTGTGCCACTGCCTTACAGGATCTTGGGCTTTTTGAATGTCGGATATTTGCAACAAAGGTGGCTGTAGGAGGTGGAGTCCTGAAATTTTCTCATGGAATCATACCCAATCCATCTAACGTTATTCTAGAAATTTTCAAGGGCAAGTCCTTCACCCTTATAGGAGGACAGTCCGAAAGAGAACTTACCACTCCAACAGGTGCTGCAATGCTCGTTAATTTAACCTCTGAAAGTGTCAATTACTATCCTAGTTTTTCCCCAGAAAGGATAGGTTATGGTGTTGGACACAAAAAATTGAAACAGACGCCGAACCTATTGAGGCTTGTTATTGGTACTTCATCATTATTTCTAAAAACAAATACTGATATAGTATATGTAATAGAAACAAACGTCGATGATATTTCTGGTGAAATCATCGGAAATTTGATAATGTTATTGACTGAGGCTGGCGCTAAAGACGTGGCAGCAATACCAGGCCTGTCAAAGAAAAATAGACCAATGTATCTTATCAGAGTTATGACCGATCAGAGCCAGCTTAATTGTGTTTTAGACATACTATTTAAAGAATCGGGTTCGACAGGCATAAGAATCCAAGAGACACAACGATACACACTTCCAAGATCTGTCATTACAGTTCCGATCAATATATTTGAGAACCATTTTAATATCCACGTTAAAATAACAAAAGACACAAACGGTAATACGATCAATATAAAGCCTGAATTTGAAGATATCAAGGTTATATCATCAAGGCTCGGGATCCCATTGAAGCGGGCGATGGAATTAGTAAATGCGGACGTTGTACAAAATATAGGGAGAATGTAGGCAAATTGTCTGGTGAACCAACCGAAAATTTAGCTAAATTGGTAGATTGGTTTTTGAGCAATGCTGACGGGGCAATTGTTGCTTTATCTGGCGGAGTAGATAGCGCTGTTCTAGCCTTGGCTGCAAAGAGGGCTTTGGGAAGTAACGCCTTATCCATCACAGCTAATTATAAAACACTTTCTTCGGAGGAGTTGCATACAGCAACAGAAATAGCAAAGGAAATTGCCATAGAACACAGAGTAATTGAGTATGACGAGTTAGAAAATCCTGAATTTATAAAGAACGATGACCTACGGTGTTATCATTGTAGAAAAGAATTGGGGCAGCGGCTTATGCAGGAGGCAATTAAATTTGGGATAAAACTTGTTGTTGATGGAACGAATATTGATGATTTGAAAGATTATAGACCAGGTATCGCTGGATTAAGGGAGAATGGAGTGAGGAGTCCTTTCATCGAATTAGCGATAGAGAAATCTGACATAAGAGCAATTGCCCGACACTTTGGTATGTCTATACATGATAAACCTTCTAATGCCTGTCTAGCATCAAGGATTCCACGAGGCACACAGGTTACTTACGAAAAACTTGCCAGAATTGAAATATCTGAAATTTTAGTCAAGAAGACATTTAATATTCGACAGGTGCGGGTAAGAGATCACGGGGATATCGCTAGAATCGAAGTCGGAAGGGAAGAACTAACTAGATTATTTGCTGTTGATAAATTAGCGATAATAGACTGTAAACTTAAGGAACTGGGATTCAAGTTTGTGGCAGTTGACGCAGCAGGCTATAGGACCGGAAGTCTAGTTGTAATA
The DNA here is from genome assembly GCA_041156085.1 of Candidatus Nitrososphaera maunauluensis. Lineage (GTDB taxonomy): Archaea > Thermoproteota > Nitrososphaeria > Nitrososphaerales > Nitrososphaeraceae > Nitrososphaera_A > Nitrososphaera_A maunauluensis. The sequence goes on along the minus strand of JBEVTH010000004.1, from coordinate 14,516 downwards.
GATTGATATGCAAAAAAACTAATGGCGTTGATCAAGGAGGTGATCATTATGGCGTATCACTACTGAACCTTATTACCAGCTACCTAAAGTTCATTATAGCGATGATAATCCTGTAATTGAGCCTAATCAACAAGAAGTCAAGGATGGCCTTTCAAAACCTATAGCAAACTAACAACAACCAAAGATACAGTCAACATAGTAGTTCAATACAGCTCCCCAGTAAATGTAATTATAAGTGAAGCAGCATTTTAGCATCTGAACGAACTATGAATTTGTTCATCGTTTATTTTAGGAGAGACCCATAAGAGGGTATGTATTATAGTTCGTATAAGTAATAAGAGACAATGGCACTTGACAAGCAATCCTACAGCAATAACAAGATGCCATATGGTGACTTGGTTGTTATCCTTAGCGCTTATTATTGTTTTAAACGTGAGATGCCTAGAATATCGTTATATAAGTATACTGGATTCTAGTTGTTCCTTCTTTTGCTCTCTTAACTGTGCCTTAAACTTTATGTTACGCGGTCTTGTTCGTAATTTATATCCGCAACAAGGACACCATAATCCATCCCATTTTATAAATATCTCACATATCTGACAGCGCTTCTGTCCTATAGCATAGCGTCCAATATGTGTAGGCTTTTGTGCTTTATGACGTATACATATACCTTTACAAGTCATTTCTTTTTCTCTCGCTAAGTATGTTGTTGTTTCTATTAACAACGTTCTGAAACTTTTTCATAAGGCTTCTGTCTAGATGCATCTTAGTAGTTAAACATATCATTTTTTCAGCATCCTCGTCATATTTCTCATATACAATAACAATATAATAATATGCCTAGAAGAAATAGATATCATCATCTTTCCGTTACACCTTCTAGATACAACCTGTCATAAGATAGTTCCAATTTATGATTCTTTCAGTTTATTTCGTGTTGCGTGTAATGAATCGCTGGATATACCCCTTGGTAGATACATTAATATCCCATAGAATTAGTTTATGAGATAATGAGCACTAATATTCTTATTGAAGAAGGAGATGATACTCTTCGAAAGGAATCTTCGTTTGAAAAGAGTTCAGTGTATTCGTTGGTGGATAAGGCATATTATGTTGATGGACTCTGCTACAAAATAGACCACTGAATTTTTTTCTGAAAAATTAATTTTTTGTATTTGTTAACTAAGTATTGGTATTCATATTCTTAAAGTACCTAAGCAGAAAGAAAAAATAAAAGGTCGAGTTTAATTTAGTTTAGTTTCGTATATTCGTTAAACTCTACTTTGTTGCATTGCCAGCTGCGCCGCTAGTTGCATTCATCGCGCCACCTGCTGCTGAAGTCATATTGCCAGTTTTGTTCATCGCGCCACCAGCAGCTCCGCTGCTAGCGTTACCTTGTGCTAAAGCTTGTTGTACAAAGCTGATAGCAAAGAAGGATGCAACGAGAACAGCTGCAATGACCATCGCAGATAGTGCCGTCTCACGTTTGTTAAACATCAATGAATGAGGCTGAATATGACATTTATAAATTTCTAAAATCTATTCTTATACTATATTCTATTCTAAAAATCTAGATTAAAATTGTATGTTTATAAACTATAATGTCATTACATTTATTGACTTATTGACTCCATTATGTTTGTCATCCGACAGCCTCGAAACAAAATACAGACCTTTGCACGATCTACAATATTAGGTACTATAACTTCAAATTAGCTTTTAATGTAATAGTTCGCTAACTAATGATCAGGTGGATTATAGAAACGGTCTCGTTCGTATTGTTATTAAACTGCTTATTGTGCGACATTTCTTCAATAACATATGTCCAAGCCCAGCCTGACGGACCTAATTTTCCTCCGAAAATTAAAAGCCAATTTACTAATATTATTGGAATTGACTGGTTGATTGCTTTTGGAGTGATAGCAGGAGCTATTATGACTTTAGCTGCAACCAATAAAATAGTATTGAAATTAATGAGGTAACCTGTGAAGTACAATCGGCTGAATAGATTCAAGTAATAATATTATAGTTTGAGGCCATGAAGATCCAGAGATTCAACCATAAGGTAGCACCTGTATTATATCAATATACTAGTATTACATTGACTTTAAATCTCTTGTATTAGATAGAGGTGTATACGTGATTTAATTGTTCGATTTCGCCCTTATTAAAACATAGTCGATCAGCCCTTTCTGTGAAATTTCCTTCATTTTCAAGGCTGATTTGTAAATGAAGTTTTCCGCTACGTCGTAAAGGACATTATGAAAAAGAGAGGGAGAAGATAGTGAGGAAGATGACCCACTCTCCTTCAGAATTACACCTTTTATTGCTCGTCTATTTTTCACATAATACTCAGTAAAAGGGGCGTACACCCGCGATCCTATATTTTGAATTTCAACTATTCCGAATCCTGCATCATTAATAAGCGAGATGACATTTCCTAATTCATGATGTTCTGATGCCCAAGTTAAAGCAAGAATACCAAGTTTTCTAAATTGTTGTGCTAATGATAATGATTCTTTATCTGTTGTTGTCGTAACAGGTATGGCTATAACAAGTAGTCCGTCATTTTTTAAGATCCTTTTTGCTTCTTGAATGAAGTGTATCAGTGGTTTAAAATGTTGTGCAGACTCTAAAGCAATTATCCTGTCCATACATTTGTCTTTAAATGGTAAAACTTTGGCGTTAGCATTTACCAATGATATATTATCTGCTCTATTATTAAGATAAAGGCTACGTGTGGTTATTGTTGATTCTTTGGATTTTAGAATATCACTACTAATGTCCTCGTTAACTAGACTCTTTGCAGTTTTCAGTTGTAAAAGATTGATATTCACACAAATAATATTGAGAAGATTGTAAATTGACTTCCACTGAATTGCTGGTGCTGAAAAACCACTTCCTACATCCAACATGTTTTTTGCAGAATTCAAATTGGCAAATTCTCCTACTAATGAGCAAAGCTCTCCTTGTGCCTGCATAGGATCCTCTGTCTTTTTACTCCAATATCCAAAATTGAGCATATTACTACCTCTAGTTGCATGACGAAAATATGGTGTCATAAAATTATAACAATTTACTATATCAGGTTCGTTTCTCCTCAAAATCCACAATAGAGGATCAAGTGGATTTAATTTTATCAATCTTGGGCGCTTTAAATTATGCGTAATATAATATAATGATTGCACAGAGCTTGTTTTACGAAAGATCATGTATGCAAAAAGAGAAACTGCAACTTGCTGGTGCATTCATAGATCTGCTACCGTTTGAGCTAGCCATTACAAAGGTATATTTACGAATAACAAGAATTTTGTTATTAAGGCAGGTTTTTTCAAGAGCAAAAGGGAGGTATAAATTTACGTGTCATGTTGTTTATGATGACATTATAATAGTATGCTAATGAAAGAATTATTCTTCTTTAAATGTCGACCCGATAATTTGTGCTCCTATGGGCAAACCATCTTTATTTAATCCGATCGGAACTTTACTTCGGTATTTTGAAGTAAAGCTTTACGATGCTAAGCGTTCTTGAAACCCTAAAACCGGGAGCAGGAATTTCAAGGAGCCTACCGCTGATACTTTTGTCGTTTGTATTAACATATTTCGTACTTCCATGCTATATTGTTCGATTCTTATTTTGTGCCACTTTGGGTGTACCTGTGCAGCAAAACACTTTAGCTTCTTTGTAAACACTTTATTGAAGCATGCTATAAATTGCGGAATCAATTCAGGCAGATACAGATTCCGAGGCTCGCCACCATTCCTGTTTAATTAGGAGCATAGTATCCGATAAGTAATATTGATCGAGAAAGAAAAAAAGCAAGCAAGATTCTGTAATATAAGTTTTGGAACTTGCAGTCAACGTTTTATGTGAATCCAAAAGTATGGGTAAAGGAGAGGAGGAATATTTAGATCCGGTTGAGGGACGATGAAAATGCCATACTCATTTACACGCACCATAGTTACCATTGTAGAAGATGCAGTTATAGCTATCAAGCACCCAGCAACAACGGGGAAAATTGATGCGGGCTTAATAGTGATTTCTCTTATAGAAGAAATACCGAGAGAAGAACTAGAAACATAAATGGAAAATGAATATTTATTACCTACAGGGTGGACAATTGTGATTAGACGTAGTTGTCTTTTTCTGACCCGAATTATCGGACAAAACTATTACCACCGCGAGCACTAGAGTCAGGGATCGATCCTACAATTGATTCTCCTTGAGTACTTGACTTATGACGATGTCCATGGCTAATATGGCTGTTACTTGTAAAGACTTGATAGTAACAGCTGTTAACTTCATCTCTAGATGGCTCTGGATTGTTGCCACCAGTATGTCCTGTTTTCTTTATACAACTGTAAAAGTGCTGAATGTTCTTGTCAAGCTGGGCATTTCCTGTTGCTATGGGAATTAGCGGAACTGCACCTGAATTCTTTGCAGTTACTGGAGTTGCCACGCTATTTGCTGTTGTAATAGCTAAAGATAGCATAATACAAATGATTGCCAAATTTACTTTCATTGAACGGACTATATAATAATACTTTTTAAGAAGTCAGTTGAAGAGTTTAATAAATAATGCAGGAGTCATTACTATATGAAAACTTTATTTACAATTGTTCCGCTTCATTATCAAAATGAACTCGGGATTATGGATTGTTGTTATAGTTCCAGCAATAGTCGCTTTTATGTTTGCAATTTTGGTAACTATTAATATCATTATTGACGTATCTGCTAGAACTCATGTACCAAATTCCAATATTGTAGGGCATACTATTAGGCTGAGAGTATTGCCAAGTAATGGTTAATGAATCATTTTATGGTGTTCGTTTATTCTATGTTGTTCATAAAGTTCCATAGAAATGTTAAACTTCTGTATACAACAAATCTAAATAAGAGGATTCTATTGCGACGCTAATCGGTGATTTTTTACCTCTCACCGGGTTATTCCGTATTCATTCGTAACTCTCATATTATCCTCTTGTACAACAGCTCCATTCAGACATGGAGATTCTAGAAGATAAAGTAATTACGAAATATTTATTTGAAAAATACTGTTCAAATCCGAGAAACTGGAATTTTGTTATCTCAAGATCATCGTTAAGTGATGGATTCTTCGACGCCACGATTTCCAGTACCGATGAGGTATGGCAGCTCAAGATAGATTCAATTTACAAACCGGTTCCAATGCTGATTGGAACTAAGATTGATATTGATTCTACAACAATACAAAGAAAGATTAATACGGATAGTGCTCCATTCGGATACAGAAAGCTGGATGTACCCATGATAACAGATATTTTTAAGAAGTTGAATCAAGAACAAGAGCAGCAAAAGAATATACCTACAGAAACTGATTTCAATAATTACTTCTATTCAATTCTTGGTTCTCTTAAAACTGTTAGACCGGTAAGAGGAGAAAATTACGCATATGGACCTGTTGTCTTTACTGAAAAAAATCCAGTAAATACAAATGAATATCAAAAGCAGGTCTCCGAAAAATTGGCTTTCAAACTTCGCGATAATTTGAGAAGTAAATATCTGAGTTACGGTTAGAACTACTAAAAGTTTATCACCATCATGAAGGTCAAGCTCAAATTGTGCGTATCCTTATATCCTCTTTTAAAAAAATAATTAGATTCTAGAGTATTATCTGAAAAGTTATGGGTGATATTTTATGAAAAGTCATGTGCATTCTGTCAAAATTTAAAATCTGTCTTTGAATCTCCAATCGATAAGGATCTAAATCATACAAAATCAAAAACGATATTGACGCAAAATGTATGCTGCAAGCGTCAACAGCATTACGAGAAGTTGAGTCTCATTCTAGGATAGATTCTCAATAAATCCTGTTCCTATCATAAATACAATTTGTTCTAGTTCGTGGCAAGAAAAGATGAAAAGATGTTCATAATTTCTACAACAATCAGGTCTTGATGCGTATTAAAGGATCAGGATGAAGTTGATCATATTGGCCGGCATACAGCACGTGCATACATGACCGGATAGCAGAATAGCAGAGGAGAAAAACACACAACCTGGCACACATGCAACCGAACAAATTTCTTCCTTGGACCTATAGAATGTTAGATAGTCGCAATTTTTTTATTTAGTATCTGTATAAATTGCTCAAGTGTGTTTTTAGGTATAACCGCACCGCATGCCTTATCATGTCCTCCACCACTTCCCCCTATATCTGATGCTATGTCATTTACCAATCTTCCAAGATGCGGTTTACAATCTTTTGAGCCACGTATTGAAATTATGTAGGAATTAATATCATCTTTTAATTTATAGACCATAGCAACAGGCCTTTCTGACGCCCCCAAAACAGAGTTAACGATCATACTAGCGGACAAATCAAGGTTACCCTGCATGTATGCCAAGTTATCCATTTTCACGGTAGATTGCTCAATTTTCTTGACAGCGTTTGATACTTTTTTCGCGTATTTTTCAGCGATTGAAAATCCGCCTTCTATCTCATGAGGGTACTTCATATCTGCAAGTGTGTCAACTATATTACCTAGAAATTTAGTATCGTGTTGGCTCGCTGAAATCATATATGAGAGAGCAGTAGCCTCCAACATCAGAAATTGCCGATCAAATCGAGATACGATAGATGCGGCAATAGGTTTGTTTTCCATATAATCAGTAAGCGCTCCAGCCGCAGCAAAGAACGCGGCATGTGGTTTAAGCTTCTTTTTGAATTTAGTATAAACCTGGATGCTCGTACACTCGTCCACGGTATGAATTAATGCAACGCCCATCTTTTTCAGAGCAAATTTAGTTTCTCCACCTAAGTCGTGGTGGTCGATATATGTTACTTTGGACCCACTGGATACAATTTTGCCAACAGTTTCTAAAAATCTTTGCTCGTTCTTTTTGCTTAGTCCCAAATCACAAATAAAAAACCTATCAATTCTTTTTTCTGTTTCAGACGAAAAAGCCAGTTTTTGTAAATTTGGAATGACATTTGCATAATCAACTAGGAAAACAAAAGATTTTGTCTTAAATGCCGCTTTAATCAACGCAGCCGCTGATATACCATCAACATCTTCTTTATGAGAGAGGCAAACTATTCGTGACATGCTAAATTTTAATAAATGTTTTGATATCTTTCTTTCTATTTTACGCGAATTTTATCAGCAGAATCATTATTTGTAGAAAAACAAATATTGCTTTTCATAGTTATGATATCATTATATAATGTGCATGAATCATTTATGTGGCTATTAAAGAGTATGAAAATCGCTAGACGCCAACGATGTGTTTTATTCTCAGTTAACACTTCTTTAAGCGTAAATTATCAATTAATAAATATATCGAAATAGCGTTTTGTTGCATCATATAAGATTAGACTATAACAATCAGATGAAAATGCTACATAAGGGAGTAACGATATTAACTTATTAATATAATTTATCTTATGTTTAATAGAAACTATTTGCAGATACTTTAGTTATTATACCAGCTGGCTTCCATCCCATGTGAAAATTGTCTCGGTTATCATCAATCACAAAATATGCATTAACTGATCAAAATAATAAATGAAATAAAAAAAAGAAACCGCAACTGCCATACAAAGGATCAAATCGACAACAACGTATACATAAATCACAGATGTTCTTCACGTATTTTAGGACTAGCACTAACTGCCTGCTGAGATAAATTTGTTATCCCAAACAGTACTACAGCAAATATTCATTGAGGTGCCTTGGGCTATTGGAAATGGCAGGCTGAACACCTCGCCGAAGCTCGATGCTTACACCTCCATCCCATCAACGCCATCTTCTATGGCCGCCCTTCTCCTTACGGAAGGCTGTCTTTTCTCGGGTAAGGCTTCCTCCTTAGATGCTTTCAGGAGTTATCCTAAACAGCTTAGCTGCTCAGCGTGCCCTGTCGGACAGCTGATAAACCAGAGGCTGCGCTGCCCTGTTCCTCTCGTACTAGGGGCAACTTCCCCTCAGACAACCGCGCCCCTGTCAGGCAGAGACCGACCTGTCTCACGACGGTCTAAACCCAGCTCACGTTCCCCTTTAATGGGCGAGCAGCCCCACCCTTGGCTCCTGCTGCAGAACCAGGATGGGAAGAGCCGACATCGAGGTACCAAACCGCGGGGTCGATGGGAGCTCTCGCCCGCGACGAGCCTGTTATCCCTAGGGTAACTTTTCTGTCACCACCAGCCCCCAATAGTGGGGACATGATGGATCGCTAAGCCCGGCTTTCGCCTCTGAATTCCGTATCATTGGGAATCCAGTCAGACTGGCTTATGGCTTTGCCCTCACCGGCGGAGTTCTGTCCCGCCTGAGCCAATCTTTGGGCCCCCTCGATACTTTTTCAAGGGGGTGCCGCCCCAGCCGAACTGCCCACCTGCCGATGTCCCCGTGATAACGGGTTAGCAATACGGTAACGAGTGGCTGGTGTTACAACGGCGCCTCCATCAACCCCGGAGGGCTGACTTCGTAGGCTCCCAGCTACGCTCTGCATCCGCAACCATATCGCAACAACAGGCTGCAGTAAAGCTCCACAGGGTCTTCTCTCCCCGACAGAGGTTCGTGGACTGTTCGTCCACGTTATGTGGCTTCACCGGGCTGCAGGCGGGGACAGCGGGGCCCTCGTTGTTCCATTCATGCACGTCGGAACTTACCCGACAAGGCATTTGGCTACCTTAAGAGAGTCAGAGTTACTCCCGGCGTTTAGCGGCCCTTAGCCCAGTTGAACCCAGGTTTTAGGTACCGCCACTGGCCAGGATACAGAGGCCATACTAATCCTTTCGGACTTGCGACCACCTGTGTTTTTATTAAACAGTCGGGACCCCCTTGTCACTGCGACCTGCAACTCCTGCTCCTCGCAAAAGCTGCAGGCACTCCTTATACCATAGGTACGGAGCTATTTTGCCGAGTTCCCTCGCCTTACGGTATGCCCGACAGACCTTAGACTTCTAATCCAGGGCACCAGTGTCGGATCTCGGTACGGTCTTGGAAGTATCTTCCTGTACCTGCTTTCATTGTCTCCTGGAATCAAGCGAACCCTCCTTGCGGAGGGCCGATCATACCTCGTCCTAGTTCTCGCCATTACGGCACTCCCCAAGACTCGAATACTTAGACAGAACGACGGTTCTGCTCGCCATATCCTGAAGCAACAGGTCAGGTGTTAACGACCTTCCAAGGCACTGGAATATTAACCAGTTTCCCATTCGGACAACTCTGTTGAGGTTGTTCTTAGGACCGGCTAACTCCCGGCTGACGACGCATTGCCGGGAAACCCTTGCCCTTGCGGTCGCCGAGATTCTCACCCGGCTATGCTGTTACTACCACCAGGATCTGCAATAGTAGATCGGTCCACTGGACTTCACAGCCCAGCTTCTACCCAATCACTACGCCCACCTACCACGCACCGGCATCGCCGGTGGTCTAAAGTATCGGTAGTCTGCTTGAGCCCCGTCCATTTTCGGGGCTCCCGAGCTCGGCAGGTGAGCTGTTACGCACTCTTTGAAGGATGGCTGCTTCTGAGCCTACCTTCCTGCTGTCTCTGCTCGAAAACACCCTTTTGTTTGACACTTAGCAGACATTTGGGGACCTTAACTTTAGTCTGGGTTGTCCCCCTTTCGGTTATGAGGCTTACCCCACATAAACCCGCCTCCTAGTTTCTATGACGCCTGTACATTCGGAGTTCGAATGAACGGTGAGCCCTTTCGGGCCCTTACCATCCGATCGGTGCTCTACAGAACAAGCCATCTCAACTAAGGCAGGACTGCGATCCACTTCGGTGGGAACTAGCGATCACCGGACTAGATTGGTTTTTGACCCCTAATCCCAGATCAGGGGACCGATTTGCACGTCAGGACCCTTGCAGACCTCCAGCGGGCTTTCGCCCACCTTCGTCTTATCCGGGACTAGATCGTCCGGTTTCTAGCCTTACTGCTATGACTAAGACCCTTTCAGATCCTCCACCTCGCTTCTTCAAACGAAAAAGCTGCGCGAATTCGGTTTCCCTTCGCCTTCCCTTTTATCAGGTTAAGCTCGCCATAACAGCAATCTCCCTGGCCCGTGTTTCTAGACGGATCGTACAACTCTAGAAGGCTTCAGTTCCTTTCGGAACCTCTACCTGAATCCTTTCGAGCCGTACACGTCTGTAACCGATTGGTTTCAGGCGCTTTTTACCCCCCTTCCGGGGTACTTTTCAACTTTCCCTCACGGTACTAGTTTTCTATCGGTCTTGATTAATATTTAGCCTTGGATGCTACTTTCACCCTTAGTCACTGGCCACTGCCAAGGCCAGTTACTCTCGTTATAGCAGAATCCTATTCCCATACGCTTACGGGGGTATCACCCTCTGCGCCAGCACATTCCAGAGCAATTCAGCTCCGAGAACAGCATCCTATACGCTATAACATACACCACATCTCTATCATGTTACCATAAAAGATTCAGTTTGGGCTCTTCCGTTTTCGCTCGCCGCTACTAGCGGAATCTCGATTGATTTCTCTTCCTCGTCCTACTCAGATGCTTCACTTCGGACAGTTCGTCCTCCCAGGCGTAAGCAAGGGAGTGTAAAGAGAGATCCCATTCGGAGATCCTGGGATCAACGGTCGCATGCACCTACCCCAGGCTTATCGCAGCTTGCCACGTCCTTCATCACTTATCAAGCCGAGTCATCCACCAATCGGCGTCTTTGCACCAGATTAATTTTTTGCTAGTTGTATGCAGTAGTATTAGATTTCTAAAGTCCTAAAACTTTACGCGAACATCTGTAAAGCTATTAGTATTTTTGTTGTGATGCCACCACTTCTGTCGTTGTTATTATAATTGATAGAGAAATAGATTGTTCATCTAATAACCTATCAATTTATCTGTGGCGCGTTATCTGTGTTTTGTTGTCTATCGATCCTATGCATGACAGTCATCGTAAACCAAAGTTTACTAGGTCCTTCGTTCCTTGTTGTATCAAACAAGGAACTGCATTGTTTGTTTTTGGTCATACATACATACACATACCCTTTACACATATTGTCCGGCCTCGTCTCAAAGGAGGTGATCCGGCCGCAGGTTCCCCTACGGCCACCTTGTTACGACTTCTCCCTCGTTGCTGACCCCAGGTTCGATAGTGCCAATGAGGCACCACCTCGCCAAGAACCAACTTCGATGAAGCGACGGGCGGTGTGTGCAAGGAGCAGGGACGTATTCACCGCGCGATTATGACACGCGATTACTAGGGATTCCATATTCATGAGGGCGAGTTTCAGCCCTCAATCATAACTGAGGTAAGGTTTGGGGATTGCCTCCCCCTTTCGGGATCGGAACCCATTGTCCTTACCATTGCAGCCCGCGTGTGGCCCGAGGGTTTCGGGGCATACTGACCTGCCGTAGCCCCCTCCTTCCTCCGCCTCAGCGGCGGCGGTCCCTCTAATTAGCCCCACTACTCCTGAGAGTAATAGTAGCAACTAGAGGCAGGGATCTCGCTCGTTACCTGACTTAACAGGACACCTCACGGCACGAGCTGGCGACGGCCATGCACCTCCTCTCAGCTTGTCTGGTAAAGTCTTCGGCTTGACCTTCATTCTGCTGTCGCCCCCGGTAAGATTCCCGGCGTTGACTCCAATTGAACCGCAGGCTTCACCCCTTGTGGTGCTCCCCCGCCAATTCCTTTAAGTTTCAGTCTTGCGACCGTACTCCCCAGGCGGCAGACTTAACGGCTTCCCTGCGGCACTGGGCAGGCGCGAGGCCAACCCATCACCGAGTCTGCATCGTTTACAGCTGGGACTACCCGGGTATCTAATCCGGTTTGCTCCCCCAGCTTTCATCCCTCACCGTCGAGCGCGTTCTGGCAAGCCGCCTTCGCCACTGGTGGTCTTCTATGGATCAGCGGATTTTACCCCTACCCATAAAGTACCGCTTGCCTCTCCCGCCTCCTAGCCCTGTAGTATCTCCTGCGGCCCATCTGTTAAGCAGCTGGATTTAACGGAAGACTTGCAGGACCGGCTACGGATGCTTTAGGCCCAATAATCGTCCCGACCACTCGGGGTGCTGGTATTACCGCGGCGGCTGACACCAGACTTGCCCACCCCTTATTCTGCACCATTTTTAGAGGTGCCAAAAGATTCCCTTAGCGGAAATCACTCAGAGTAACCCTGTCAAGCTTTCGCCTATTGCAGAGGTTTCGCGCCTGCTGCGCCCCATAGGGCCTGGGCCCTTGTCTCAGTGCCCATCTCCGGGCTCCTCCTCTCAGAGCCCGTACCGGTAATAGGTTTGGTGGGCCATTACCTCACCAACAGCCTGATCGGCCGCAGTCCAATCCAGGGGCCATATAGGTTTTAGTCATGAATCATTCCAGAAATCATGGCTTATCGCGGTTTATCCTCAGTTTCCCGAGGTTATCCACGTCCCCTGGGCATGTTGACTACGTGTTACTGAGCCGTATGCCACGTATTGCTACGTTGACTCGCATGGCTTAGTCCCACTCTGATAGCAGTCGGGTCCGGCAGGATCAACCGGAGTCAATCCTTTCTGTTATATTATTATAAGAGTACGGCCGGACAATTGTATCGTCATATTGTGCGGGTGTGTGCACATATATCTATGACCAACGTCAGATTCAATCATTATTTAATCGAATCTCCATATTATGAGCGCAACTGGAGGTCAGTGAATCACAATATGGCACTAAGACCATGACTCATCACCAACGCCGCCTTGACGTCGCGTTCTAGATATCTACTTACGGAATTACAATATAAATCTTCGCTTGACAGACTTCGAACATAAACCCTCGCCAGTTACTCCATATAGTCAAGTCAATACTCGTTTATTAGTTAATCCTAATAGTATACTACGTTTCTAATAAACCCTTTGTGAATCTCCATGCTATTTACAAACGGTACAAACAAATAAAAGATTCATACTCGATTCTTTGAATAAATGAAATTTATTGATTATCAGAGAATTTATGAAAACAAGACTCGCCAATCCAAACAATGGTACTCAAGATCGATGAAAATATTTCCTGGTGGAGTGAGCCACAATATCCGCTTTTTTGAACCTTATCCATTTGTTACAAGTGCTGCAAAAGGGAAATATATCTTTGATATTGATGGCAACAGGTACACGGAATATTGGATGGGTCATTGGGCGTTGATTCTTGGTCATTCTCCAAAACCGGTGGTCAAGGCTCTCTCTGAGCAAATTAGAAATGGAACTTTATATGGCACAGTTAATAATGTAAGCATTGAACTAGGTGAAGCAATTCAAAAGCTTATGCCCAATGCAGAAAACATACGATTTTCCAATACAGGCGCAGAGGCTACTATGTATGCTGTTCGTTTAGCAAGAGCAAAAACTGGCAGAAGAGTGATTGCTAAAGTTATTGGAGGATGGCATGGATTTAACACTACATTAATGCAGACTGTAAATTATCCCTTTGAGCTGCAAGAGGGGCCTGGGCTATTGGATGATGAATCCCAATTTATAGAATCAATACCGTTCAATGATTTAGATAGATCACTTAAGGTTTTAGAATCTGTAAAAGACGATTTAGCTTGTATTATTGTCGAACCGCTTCTCAGTACCGCAGGCTGTATTACAGCTATTGATGGTTATCTCCAAGGATTGCAAGAATTCGCAAATAAAAACGGTAGCATATTCATAGTAGATGAGATCGTAACTGGATTTAGGCTCTCAATTCATGGGGCAACAGGTTTATACAAACTTCAACCAGACCTCTTTACAATAGGAAAAATTGTAGGTGGAGGTATGCCAATTGGGGCTGTTTGTGGCAACAAAGAAATAATGTCTCTTGCTGACCCAGTCCTAAGAAAAGAAAAGGACTCACGCTGTGCAATAGGTGGTGGCACGTTTTCCGCCAATCCTGTAACTATGACTGCAGGACTTGCAACTCTCAAATACTTAAAAGAACATAAAAAAAGAATTTATACAAAAATTGATAAACTAGGAAAAAATACTAGGAATGGACTTAAAAAGATATTTTTTGAAGCTAAGATAAATGTTCAAGTAACAGGCGTTGGCTCCCTCTATCTAACACATTTTCTCAATAATATGGTCAATAACATTGGTAATGCCACCGACGCTGCGATGTCGGATAAAGAACTTTTAAGAATGTATCATCTGGCAATGATGGCCAAGCATAAGATATTCTTTATGCCATTAAAGATGGGTGCATTTTCTGAAGCACATGACGAGAACGATGTCGAGAGATTGCTATCTGCCACGAGATCAATAGTAGATTCTGGATTATTATCTTCTCAGCCTTCTGCCAGTACTAATCAAATTAGATAAGATTGACATCTTTAGATTCTACTTGTTGATTAAGTGTTGATCAAGTGTCTTTTCTTCGTGTTGATCACGTGTGGTGATGGGATTATCATAATCTACTCAGTTTGGGAAAAGCACTAAGAGATTGATTATTTGATAGTAAAATACCTGCGACGATGGAAAACAACTATCTGCCTAGTGAAAAATATAATTATTCATTTGCGCTCGCTTCAATTATCATTGCAGAG
>JBEVTH010000003.1:0-45284 GCA_041156085.1 Candidatus Nitrososphaera maunauluensis | reverse complement strand
GTTCTGGGAAAAGGTCGACCTTTTTTTTTGCAAATCTCAAATCCTAGAATTAGATCATTGAAGACTAATCTGAGATTTCGTGCAAATGGTATTTGTGTAATGATTAGTGGAAAGCTAAACTATCTGCCCGAGCAACCTGTTCGATTTACTACAAAAACAAAGATCCTAATACGAAGCAGCGCCGAAGTAAGTAAATTTGATCTGAGCAAATTAAACGTGTTAAGGGACTCCCTAGTAACCTTTGAGATAAGATCTAGACTAGTCAGGAAAAAAATCTATTCAATTAGGACACTACAGATCAATGATAAAGAATTTATCCTTGTTATCGATGCTGATGGTGGATTTGCAATCAAACAATTTGTTGGGGGGCAAAGGTACACTAAGCCAAGTGTTTCAGAAATTATAGGCACTAATTGTGAATGTGTGCTTTTTGATATTCTAGATGTAAGTATTCAGTAACATTTTTTTAGAGCATAACTTTGTAAAATTAGTTAGATGCATTTTAATCCTCTGACAAAATTGGAAAACTCGAAAGATAGGGGACAAATTCCTAATCAGGTATATCGATTGATACTAAAGCGTTTTCACATTGTTGCAGACGGCATCACTAGGATAGAAAAGGCATCTGGTTTAAACTATCCGATTTATTATATCGAGCCCAATCTCGTAATAACGACTTCAAAAATAGAGTTCAACCAATTTGGGATTTTTTTTGCGCGAACCATTCCAGTAATAGATGAAGGTAATAATCTTAATATCGTAGTCCAGTTAACTGCACCTCTTATTGCTTACGGCTTAGCAGGAAGCATCCAGGCCATTTTAGCACACGAATTGATGCACTATGTAAGCCTTATAAACAGAATTCTGAAGATGAAGATAATTTCAGATGACATGCCTGACTCGTTATTTGAAGAAAAATACAGAGATTTTGATGATATGTTGGAAGCACGGCTTATTTTCAAAAACGACCGGACATTGATTAATCACATAGATGAAAAATTTTCAGATGGATTTAGTGATCCAAGATTGGAACAAAAGGTGATCAAAGAGTGGATGAACAAACACCTTCCAACTACTATTATACCCATCGATACCAATATTGTTAAAATACCAATAGAATTGATGGCAAGGCTACACGTCGATCAAGCAATCAAGGAAAGGATTGTTCAATTTGAAAACGGGAAAGTAAGAATTAAAAAGTCTCGCAATTATGTCTAGTATTTCCAAGGAACAACGAGAGACTATAGAAATATCTGTTAGCAAGATAGCAAAAAGACACAAGATTGTGGGTGTATGCCTATATGGCTCAAAGGTAGCCGGTTATGCACGTCCTGAAAGCGACTTTGATGTCATCATAGTGTTAGAAGATTATGCTTATATTCTTAAATATGTTTATCTAAAAACGGCGGAATTAGAACTTTCAGCACTGGTGGTGGATCGAAATTCACTGGAAAAAGATGCCGAATCTTCATTTCTTGGTGAATTTGTAATTGGTCGTTTATTACATATCTATGAATCACTCACTAATGCAGAACTATTTAGGCGACTGGAAGTACTCTATAAAAAAAGAGTCATCCTAGAGGAGATATTTGATATCGTTAGGTCAACAAACATTCTTAGTACAGAAATAACATTTCCTTTGGAATATATAATGTTCTCAAAAATTAGACACAGGAGTATATTGTATCCCAATGCTCTCTATAGTTACTATAAAATCTATACCGGCAATAATTCGCTTCATAATATTGATTTTGCACTTAACGGTTATCAACAGGCTTTAAAAGAGATATTAGAAGAGGACAATGAACTGTTGATACTTAGATCTCCTGACAGGCTAGTCCAGATATCTGAAAAACGTGTCAATGCTCGAAGGTCAATGAAAGCTACGTTAAAACTAACAAAAAAATTCCAAGAATTTACTTCTTACGTTATTCATGCGTATGCTGGTAGACATAGCTTTCAACATGTTGTAAAAGAAGCTGAGGCAAAAATGGCCCGCCACAAAAAATATTCTATAGAGTTACCGAGGTTTATTTCAACTCCTAGGGAATGCTACTGGAAATTGCCAGAGGGTCTTTTGATAATTGATGACAAATACTGGTTAGATAGAATTGCAAATTCAAAGGGTTTTTCGAGATTCGTTATTTCTAATAAATTTAGGTTGGGAAAAAGTAGTAGCATTGCATACACTTTCTCTGATCCTGATGATGCCAGGCACAAGAAAACTATTGTGGTGAAGGAATTGGCAAAATCTAAGACAAGCATGTGGGATCAATTGAGTACGTGGTCCACGTCGGAAAGACATTACAAAATTGACCCGCTTTTTAGACTTAGTACTGAATATAAAGCTTTAAGGTATATCAGATCTTTAGGGTTGAATAGCCCAATAATCGAAGCTGTTGTCCTAGGAAAAAAGATACTAGTTACTGAATTTGTAGAAGGTAAGCAAGTCTCGGACATTTTGGAAGATTGTTTAAATTGGAATACTATTGGTCTCGGTTGGATCAAAGTTGCCGGAGAACAAATTGGTAAAGTTCATGCAGACAGATCAACCCTTGGAGATATTAAACCAAGTAATCTTATAGTAAGTAAGGATACCTTGTACACCACAGGAGTCGAACAATTTGGTTTTAGGTCGGGAGATCCTGTTTGGGACATTATCTCCTTTATTGGCCAAGGATTAAAGAGAACAAACAATACAGTTATAGCTACGCAAATAATAAGACACTTCTTAAATGGTTATTCACAGGAAACGACTATGGAACATATCAAGAAGCTAATTAATGCAAAATACTATTTTGAATTATTTTATCCTCTTTTTACTCCTACGGTTGCTCAAACGATAAAAAAAGAAATAAGCAATTTCATCTAGTTGTTTTTGCTACTTTTTAATTGCTGCTTATGTGAGAATTCAGTAAATCCACATTTGCCACATGTATGTCTATCTTTATGTTGGGCCATGAACACTCCTCTTCCACATCGTGGACAATCGTGTCTATTTCTGGTAACTTTGTCATTGTCGATAGTATAGAATCTGTAAACTATGACTTCACCTTTTTTTGCCTTTCCGTCTGTCATAGTCTATCTCCTCGACCTGGTAGCGCCGGCTTTTGTTTCTGCTACAGCAGCCTGTTTTGCCTTTAATTTCTGTGCTTTTTCTTCATCTATCAATTTTTTCCGTTCTGCTTTTGGCATATTCCTCAGCAATCTAAATCGAGGGAGCTGCTTTAGCTCTTCTTCTGTGTTGTAAACATAAAAGGTGGCAGCAACATCGGTTTTGCCTTTCTGACACGTCATTATTATGGGAATAACCGTTTTCTTATCAACGTTAAGTTGCTTGGCAAGCAAATCTGATGCATCAGTTCTTTTTATTCTTCCAGCAGCGTTTTTCAGGACCGTTCTAATTTCACGCCTATTAAGCAAAGAATTCTTGCGATCATCTAATGTGATAAGTTCTAACGCCAATTTACAAGTTGTATTTTAAAACTCATATAAATATTTGCGTCTCTATTCGCAGTTTTAGATCATCATTGTTCGAAATGCGGGCCCGGTGGGCTTCGATCCCACGACAACTAGCTCCGGAGGCTTATGCATTGTTAAATCAGCACCCTATCCTGACTGGGTCACGGGCCCGCCTAGGATCTTTGGCACTTGTTATTTAATCCTAAATACAAGCAAGCAGGGATTACCTTTTCCTAATAAATGATGATTATGAGCGAAAAATTTATCATTTATTGGAGAATTTGAGCAGATAATTACAAATTCGTTTTGTAGTATATTAATATCATCTAAAACTTATATAGTGCATATAAGATATTTTGATTGATGTATGCTAGACTTGGTGAACTCGAAATTTTATCTACTTATATGACTGATCTAAGCATTGGCGACATCTTAGCCGTGCAGGCTTTGATAACTAATCCACTTGATTGGAATCATTTTTATGAAAAGATTTCAGTAATAAAGGAAGGAGACAGAACCAATTTTACGATTGTGACCGATGAAGGCGATAGATTAATTGGAATAGGCAATGTCGAATTAGTTGAAAAATGGAGTAACCAGGGAAAATATGGATTCAAGATCAAAGTAAGAATAAAGAAACAAAAATCAATGACAGATAGGAGGCATGTAAGGATAGAGTCCTTCCAAAAAGGAGCGTTAAAAGCGGAAAAGGAGGTATATCCGAGCATCATTTAGTAAAATTGCTCCTTTATCAATCAACGGGATCTTTTCTCGTGTCTTTTCTTTTAAGTCATTCTTGGTTGATTACCATCGCTGTAAAAGATAAAAGGCATATTTTACATTACACTTATATTTCAAAATTCTTTTTCGGTTATTCCGCTTGGGACTAATTAGTAGCTTCGCTGTAGACATCGATGGTACGCTAACTGAAAATGGCGGAGGTAGGTTATATCTACCAGCTGTAGAAGGCTTGAGATTTCTCGAAAGGCTTGGATATAACATAATTTATGTTACAGGACGGTCATCATTAGAAGCATATGTTCTCTCAGTATTCACTGGCATGACTAGGATTGCTGTCGGAGAAAACGGTGGAGTGGTAACAACAGCTCCACAAGAACATCTACTTTTAGCAAGCAAACAGAAATGCCTGAGCGGATACGAAGTATTAAAAAAAAACATTGAAGGAGTTAAAATAAAACCGGTTTTTGAACGGATGACAGAAGTTGTACTCTTTAGAACCTTTGATATAGAGGAGGGTCGTAAAATATTGAAAGAGTATAACTTAGATCTTTACCTTAGCGATAGCAAATATGCTTTTCATATAAATGAAAAAGGAATAGATAAGGCGATTGGATTAAGGCAGGCATTAACGATGCTAAATACGCATGCTGAGAACACCGTTGCGATAGGTGACAGCGAAACTGACATTCCTATGTTCGATATGTGTGGATATAGTGTTGCCCTTTGTCATGCGCCTGATCCTGTGAAATCTAGGGCAAAACATGTAGTTGGAGGCAGCGAAGGAATAGGCCTGATTGATGCCATAGATTTTGTTACCTTCAAATATCTGGGGTTAAGGTTTAAGAATGACATTTCGAGATTTAGTGAGTGAAACCCGCGAAGCAATCTCGTCGAGTATTAGAAATTTGGGATATCCTGTTCAAGATTTCGAAATTTTAGAACCGCAACGGACAGAATACGGAGACTTGACTTGCAACGTCGCTTTTCAACTCGGTAAAAAACTCAAAAAACATCCATTCGTTATAGCCAACGAAATTGTAGAAAAACAATTGAAACCTTATTTGGACGAAAAGAATTCTTCGTCTTTTATCCTCTATGTTGAAGCACATCCAGGTGGTTATATTAACTTCAAAGCAAATTTTGAGAAATTGACAACGAGTGTCTTTAACGAAGTCCTTAAAAATCCCAACTATGGTTTTTATGATTCTGGTAAAGGTAAGCAGGTCTTGATTGAACATACAAGTGTCAATCCAAATAAGGCCTTACATATTGGCCATATACGCAACATAGTTATCGGGGATGTTATATACCGAATCATGAAGGCAACGAACCATAAAACGCTGGTCCTAAATTATGTTGATGATTCTGGTCTGCAGGTTGCAGATATTGTGGTGGGCTTCAAATTTGCAGGAATTCCTCTTGAACCAAGTGACAACTCTGTAAAGTTTGATCGATATTGTGGTGATGAAGTCTATGTTAAGGTAAATGAAATGTATGGAACAGATCCCACTCTTGAAGAAAAGAGAAGATTTGTCTTAAAAGAGATTGAAGAAGGCTCGACAGATATTGCCAGATTTGCCGCTAAAGTTACTATGCGGGTATTATTTGATCAATTGAAGACGTCATGGAGAATGAAAACTCGTTATGATCTATTGAATTTCGAGTCCCAGATCATTCATTCAGGATTATGGATTAAATCTTTTGAACTATTAAAGGAAAGTGGAATTTCAATATTTGAATACGCGGGCAAAAATAATGGTTGTTGGGTTTTAAAGTTAGAAGGCGAGGACGAGAAGGTCCTAATAAGAACTGACGGAACGGCAACCTATATCGCTAAAGATATCCCATATGCCGCATGGAAACTAGGAATAGTCGATGACCCATTCTTCTATTATAAGTTAACTTTTCAATGGGACGGCTCTTCACTTTGGGCTACAACCCTAGAATCGAATCAAGACCAGAGTATTCATCAGAAATTTAATTCAGCAGAAGTTGCACTGACCGTAATCGATGCTAGGCAATCTAGATTACAGAGGATAATTTCTAAGGTCTTGTCTCAGATTATGAAAGAGGATAGGCGGTATTACCACATAGGCTACGAAGCCGTGACCTTAAGTTCCGAAACGGCAAAAATACTTGGGTTTGATGCAGGAGATAAAAAATTCATGCACATGTCAGGACGGAAGGGAATTTCCATCAATGCAGACTATTTTTTGGATCTGTTCCACGCAAAGGCTTATGACGAAGCTAAGCAGAGAAACCCCCATCTATCTCCACAATCATTAAATGAAATTGCGGAAGAAATTGCGGTTTCCGCAATTAGATATAACTTGATAAAACAAGATCTAGACAAGATAATTACATTTGATGTAAAAGAATCTTTGAGCCTTGAAGGAGATACAGGCCCTTATTTACAATATGCCTACGCTCGATCCCGCAGGATTTTGGAGAAAGCAGGGGAGCCTATTTCTCAAACAAAATATGGGTTATTAACAGCTGAGCAAGAGCTTGAGCTATTAAAAGAAATATCTAAGTTTGACTTTGTATTGGAAGAATCTGCTCGAATGCTCGATCCGAAATTGCTTGCAAGATACGCCTACAGACTCGCGAAAGTTTTCAATTTGTTTTATGAAAAAGTATCAGTATTAAAAGAAAAGAACAATGAGCTAATGTATAGTAGATTAACACTCGTGAAGGCATTTTGTCTGACTCTAAAAAATGTTCTAAATATAATTGGTATCACTCCATTAGATAAAATGTAGATAAAAAATAATATATTGCCAGTATATTATCAGTAATATGTTCTGATCAATTTGTTAACATGTAATATACAATAGTTTATCTATATTTTGATTTGCGTTGTAATATTATTTATTTCTAAACTCGAATAGTGAAACATTCGAAAGCGACTACTAAATATATACATTGGATGAATAATTGATGGATATAAGATGGATAAATATAAACACCTTGTATTATTGACAAAATTCTTTAGTCCCTTGATATAACACCATACAAAGTGACTAAAAAGAAATTTGTTCTAGATACAAGTATAATAATTGATGGTGAGATTAGCAAAATGCTTGAATGTGGTGAAGCCATTGAATTTGGGAGTGAAATTGTCATTCCACTAGCAGTGCTGGATGAGTTACAATCTCAAGCATCCACTAACAAAGAACACGGTTTTGTTGGATTGGAAGAAATTAAGAAGATAAGACGGCAGTGTTTACTGAAAAACGTTGACCTTAGAATCGTCGGTAAAAGACCTACTATGGATGACATTCGTTTAGCAAAACGCGGAAGGATAGATGCGATTATAAAAGATGTGGCTATGCAAGAAGGAGCTGTGCTTATAACTGCAGATTATGTTCAAGCCCAGGT
This sequence comes from Candidatus Nitrososphaera maunauluensis, assembly GCA_041156085.1. Taxonomy (GTDB): domain Archaea; phylum Thermoproteota; class Nitrososphaeria; order Nitrososphaerales; family Nitrososphaeraceae; genus Nitrososphaera_A; species Nitrososphaera_A maunauluensis. Next base: position 37,700 of record JBEVTH010000003.1, on the reverse strand, counting down.
AGCCGAAGCACAAGGAATACACTCTCTACATATAACGACTCCAACAAAGGTAACAGATTTAGAATTTGAAAAATTCTTTGATGAAACCACTATGAGTGTCCACCTAAAGGAAGGAGTAGTGCCTATGGCAAAACGTGGAAAGCCAGGAAGCTTTCAATTGTTAAGGTTAGGAAATGATATGAGCACCCAGCTTGGCCTGACAAATATTATCAAACAAATCTCAGAGGCTTCTAGGTCTAGTGGTCGAGGAACCGTTGAAATTAGTCGAAGCGGGGCCACGGTAATCCAATACGGAAAGTATAGGATCGCTATTACAAGACCACCCTTCTCAGACGGGATTGAAATTACTATAGTCAGACCAGTTATAAAACTATCACTAGATGATTATCAGGTAAGTGATAAATTGATGGAAAGATTATCGGGAAAGGCAGAAGGTGTTATTATATCAGGTCCGCCAGGTTCAGGGAAAAGTACATTTGCTAGCGGTTTAGCAGAATTCTATGTTAACAATGCTAAAATAGTAAAAACCTTTGAATCACCGAGGGATTTACAGGTTCCAGAAGAAGTAACTCAATATGGTCCACTCGAAGGAAGCTTTGAAAAAGCGGTTGACATCTTGTTATTGGTACGTCCTGACTATACGATTTTTGATGAAGTAAGGAGAGCACAAGATTTTGAGGTGTTTTCTGACATGAGAATGGCTGGCGTTGGAATGGTAGGCGTTGTTCATGCAAGCAGTCCACTTGATTCAATCCAAAGATTCATTGGCAGATTGGAGTTAGGTATGATCCCCCATATTCTGGACACAATTATTTTTATTAAGGACGGCAGTATTCAAAAAGTTTATGAGTTGTCCTTGACTGTTAAAGTTCCAACTGGAATGACGGAGTCTGATTTATCTAGACCATTAGTGGAAGTCCGAGACTTTGAAACCGGCGAGATCGAGTACGAAATATATACTTACGGGGAAGAGAATGTTGTAGTTCCGATTGCCCAAATATCGAAGACAATACGAAATGACAATATCATTAAAAAATTAGCGGAATCTAAAATTAAAGACACAATAAGGAGATTTGATCCAGATGCAGACATTAACATAATATCAGATAGTAGAGTGCAAGTCAGGGTGAGTAAAGACGTTGCTCCTAGAATAATAGGAAAAGGAGGATCTACAGTTACAGAATTGGAAAATATTTTAGGAATGAAGATTGATATAGACGTTAAAACTCCGGCGCTTGGTGAAGAAATAGATTTTGAAATAAGTGAAGTGGGTTCATCCATAACTATCCTAGTTAACGACCACGCAATAGGAAAAATAGTTGATATCTATAATGAAGACGAATTCATATGCAGTAGTCAGATAGGAAAGAAAGCTAGAATAAAGGTTGATAAACGCTCCGAAAATGGACGAAAAATGATAAATTCAATTCTCACAGGAGGCAAGCTGAAAGTATTTCTGAGTAAGTAATATCTTTCTTATTCACCAGCATCCTGTTAGAATGGACACAATACAATAGCATATGTGACATGCCACTTTTCAGCGGGCTAGATGGATTAGAAATTCGCTTTTAAGCAGTATTAGATCAACTTAAATCATATTTATCTTTCTCAGCCTTTCTAGCAAAGACCAGATAGGTGGTATGACCAATCATTCTCATTGAAGGCCTTGTCATCCCTTCTCTCGCTTCAATATTACGAATCATCAATTCAACACAATCTACATCAACGTAGGAATTTTCCTTTAGTTCTGAGGCTATTCTTTCGAGCTGATTCATCGTTGGACATATGGCTACAAATGAGCCACTTCCTTTCAAGGCTTCATGGATTTGATTAACAACAGTCCAGGGATCGGCTAAATCAACTATTGCAATATCAGCGTCGCTTATTAGATATTTGTCCGATGGGTTGTGATGATGCATTGTCACGTATTCGATCACACCTGCTTTCTCCAGGTTTTCTTTGGCTATCGCCATAAAATCAGCATTTATATCGAACGTATAGACATGGCCGTTAGGTTTTACTATACTCGCCAAAAAGGTTGTAAGTGCGCCGCTGCCAGTACCGATCTCTAAAACCCTTGATCCGTTTTTCAATCCTGTACGAGCAGCAATAAATCCTAGGTCTTTTGGATAAACTATCTGTGTCATGCGTTTTGATTTCATTATGAAGTCATGAATTGTAGGCTCTATAAGATATACAACTTTGTCTTCAGTAGTTCTGACCACAGAACCATAATCCATTCCGATAATCGCAGAAATATCTATGATTCCAAGATGTGTGTGTAATTTTTTCCCCCACTCAACCTTCGTGAGCCATTTTTTCCGGGATGTATGAAAAAGCAAAACGTACGAGCCTTCTTTGATCTGCACACTGGCAAGTAATTTGAAGGAAATAAAATTGTTGTTTATATATCGATTAGTTTTGTCAGATAATGATGATTGAAGTTTATAACTAAACTTGTTTTAAGAGATAGATAGATTCTCTTTCTCCTCGCTTAACAATTTCCACTGCAAAAGTCAAAATATACCTAACCATATAGATACACTAGGTTGAAGAATCAGTTCTTTAAGCAGTTTTGTGACGACGTTTTATCACTCAATAATTCAATTAGATTTGCAGGGATAGCAGATGATGAAGGTATTTTGTTATCTACCTCCTTAAGAAAGGGTTTAAAACCGCTGCTCGGGTCAGAAGAAAGAGCACAGTACTCAATTACTGCTGCTACACGCCAGTATACTAGACTGCGATGGGAGTACCTCTTGGGTAAAATAATATATGCAAGTTCACACTATAACAAACTAATTCGCGCTACTGTACCAATCACAGATTCTAGTAGTCGTCTTTCATACGTATTATTGTTGTCGTTCGATGTCGACGCTGGAAATTTTCATGAGGTTATAATAAAAAAAATAATTCCGCTGGTTAGCAAAAATACAAATCGGCTTTTGAAAGAAACTCATTCATAATCCATCTCACCAATTCACTAGCTATAGCTAGTCACTTTACTGCTTTGCAGTGATACCTCCATCGATGGTCAGAATTGTTCCTGTAATCCACTTTGCATCTTCAGAGCACAGATAATAGACAGCTCCAGAAATATCTTGCGGATCTCCTATCGTGCGTAACGGAAAGGATGATTCAAGTACCTTTCTTGCATTTTCGTCTTGAAGATATGGCTCAATCAGAGGGCTACGTATAGTTGAAGGAGCAATGCAATTACAGCGTATGTTGTATTGACCATATTCAACGGCAATGCTTTTTGTAAACATTATTACACCCGCCTTTGTTGCTCCATATACAGAAAATGGAACCTTGGGGATAGCACGTACTCCCAATATCGAGGAAATATTTACTATACTACCTCCACCTCTTCTTTCCATCATTATAGGTAGTACTGCTTTGGTTGTTCTAAAAGTTCCGATGAGGTTAGTGTTGATTAGCGATGACCATTGATCATCAGTCATCAAGTGAAAAGGAGTAGGCTCATTAAGAATACCTGCATTGTTCACCAAAATATCGATTCTGTCAAATGCTGAAATAGTTTGTTCTACGGCATTTAGTACTTCAGCTTCTTTCCTGATATCTGCTGTAATAGGTAATAGATTCCTTCCGTCGTTCGCTTCAGAAATCACTTTTGCTAGTTTTTTCCTCTCTCTTCCTACCAAAACGACCTTGCATCCCTCTGATGCCAGCCGTTCTGTGGTAGCCCTTCCAACTCCTCCTCCTGCACCTGTGACCATTGCAACTTTACCCTTGAGATTCATAAATCGTAAAAGGGTGGACACACTTTTTAAAGTACTGTATGATAATCGTTGTGTGAAGTTGTAATCAATGAGTCGAATCGAAGAACTCAGATTTGAGGACGAAGACTTTTAATTATTCAATTAAATCAGGTATATTAATCCTTGAGTCAAATTAGCACGGATATCATTACAATAAAAAACCCTATTCGAATAGGAATAATTGGAGGAGGACAGCTCGGAAAGATGATTGCACAAGAAGCAAAACGTATGTCCTTCAAAATTATCATTCTCGACCCGTGTAAGGATTGTCCTGCATCATCAGTCTCAGATGAAATTATACATGCTGATTTTAAGGATGAATCGGCTATTAGAAAACTCGCAAGAATGTCCGATGTACTGACCTATGAAATAGAGTTGGCAAATTCAAATGCTTTGAAGGTCTTAGAATCTCAAAAATACCCAGTGTTTCCGTCTCCAGTAACTTTGGAAATAATCCAGAATAAATTTAGACAGAAATCATTTCTGAAAGAAAATGGTATTGCTGTCCCCGAATTTGATCTTGTTAAATCTGTACAGTGTCTGAAGAATCTTTGTTCAGATTATGGCCTTCCTGTCATGCTAAAGGCATGTGAAGATTCCTATGATGGAAGAGGTAATTTTTTGATCAGCTCGATGGATAAAACACAGGAAGCTTTTGATTTCTTTCATGGAAAAGAATGCATGCTAGAGAAGTTCATACCATTCATAAAAGAAATATCTATAATGGTTGCTAGAAATTCTGATGGTCAAATCGTATCGTTTCCAGTAGCAGAAAATATTCATAGTAACAACGTTCTTGATATGACAATAGTCCCTGCAAGGATTTCAAAAAAAGTCAGTATTAAAGCGAAGAGAATAGCACAGAAAACTATGGGGGCATTAAAGGGAGCGGGGATATTTGGAATCGAGATGTTCGTCACAAAGGACGAAGATGTTATAGTAAACGAAATCGCGCCAAGACCGCATAATTCAGGTCATTATTCTATTGAGGCTTGTTCCATCTCACAATTTGAGCAACATATTAGGGCAATCCTTGATCTCCCACTATCTGACCCACAATTATTGACTCCAGCTGTAATGGTAAATATACTAGGCTCTGAACACCATAACGGAACTTATAAGATAAAGGGGTTAAGAAAATTGATGTCTATTCCAGGTGTAAAACTACACATATATGGCAAAAAAATCTCAAAACCCCGCAGAAAGCTCGGACATATCACTGTTACTGCACAAAATGTACAAGAGGCAATATTTAGAGCAGAAAGAGCAAAAAGAACGATAAAAGTCGTAGTGGGTCATCTATAATGTCTGCAGTCCTTGTCGGCATTGTAATGGGAAGCGATACTGACCTACCTGTGATGAAGGATGCTGCAATCATTTTAGATTCATTTGGAGTGTCTAATGAAATCAAAGTTGTTTCAGCACATCGAACAACTGAAAAAATGTTAAGATATGCCAAGGCAGCCAAGAAAAGAGGAATTAAAGTGATTATTGCAGGAGCTGGAGGGTCGGCACATCTACCTGGAATGGTTGCGTCGATTACAACTATCCCGGTGATAGGAGTACCAATTAAAACTGCTACCTTAGACGGTTTGGATTCGCTGATGTCAATAGTTCAGATGCCCACAGGAATACCGGTGGCAACGGTCGCTATTAATGGATCTAAGAATGCAGGAATACTAGCTTGCCAAATTCTTGCGCTCAAATATGAAAGAATTGCTGTAAGAATTGAGAAATATAAAAAAGATCTAGAAAAATCAGTCATCCAGAGGGCGAAGGAAGTGGAAACAGAAAAAATCAAAAGGTGACGGTTTTAGACACTTATGCATTGCTCGAGAGTGCGCCTTCAAGCAATAATATCGTCCGTAAATGTCTTGCCAAATCGGTAACTGTTACGATCCCAACAACTCTTCCTTCTTGCATGATAGGCAATCTCCGGATCTTTTGATTGACCATCCTCTGAACGGCTACCTCAATAAGAGTATCAGGCTCTGCAAATGTTCGAATTTTCGACATTATATTGACAATTTTTGCTTGCGAAATATGCACTTCTTTCGCGCATATTTTTTTGATAAAGTCGCGTTCAGTCAAAATGCCCTTTGGCATTCCATTTTTGATAACTATCAATGAACTGATACCCTTTTCAGACATTAATCTGGCTGCTTCTAGAGCCGTTTTATCCTCATCAATTGTGATAACTTCCTTTGTCATAATGTCCCTAACTACGTCAACCATCATTACTAATTTTTTTATTGAAGATAAAAACTTTGTAACTCTAATTTATATAGATATCAAGAAATTTCTCGGAAAGGGATGAACAATCATGGTCTATGATGGTAACGACTATATACGACGGATGGTCTACGCGTATTAACATACAAATATTGCAAAGCTCAACCCGTAGAAAGGTTCCAAAAATTGGGATTGTAGTTTTTCCTGGAAGTAATTGCGACCGCGATGTTCATTTTGTACTAAATGATATTCTGAAGGTTCAGGCCGATCTAATCTGGCACACGAAAAATAAAATTTCACATTATGATGCTATTATAATTCCGGGTGGATTTTCATATGGAGACCGACTTAGGGCTGGCCTCATTGCTGCTCACAGTCCAATTATGGGCGAAGTTAAACGGATGGCGAAGGACGGGGTACCAATCCTAGGTATATGCAATGGTTTTCAAATCCTTGTCGAATCATGCTTACTTCCGGGCGCTCTGATAACGAATAATTCGCTGAATTTTGTCTGTCGATGGACAACTGTCAGAGTTTATAACAATCAGACAGCCTTTACGAATAAATTCTTAAAAAATCAGATGGTCTCAATTCCCGTTGCTCATGGTGAAGGAAGATATGTAGTCGATAATGAGCTTTTAAAAATTTTAAAAAAGAAGAACCAGATTGTCCTCAGATATATCAATGATGACCCAAATGGTTCTACGAATCTGATCGCAGCAATCTGTAATCGAGAAAGAAATGTAGTTGGTATGATGCCCCATCCGGAGAGGGCTAGTGAAAGTATTCTTTCTCCTAGAAACAGTACATCTAGTGCAATATTGATATTCCATTCACTCTTATCTTATTTTGGAAATAAACAATAAACATTATATGGTTACATGTGACATAAATTTTCTGTATTTCTAACTATGCTGACTAAGAATGAAGTTGAATATCTAAAACATTCCCTAAAACGCGAACCTACTCCGACTGAATTGGATATAGTAGGTGCACAGTGGTCAGAACATTGTTCATACAAATCTTCTAAAAAGTATATAAGGTTATTGCCAACAAACGGACCGCGAGTTGTAACAGGTTTAGGGCATGATGCTGGGATATTAGACGTCGGGGATGGTTATGTTGTAACCGTCCATATCGAAAGCCATAATCATCCTTCTGCTGTCGAACCATATGGGGGCGCCGCCACGGGTGTAGGTGGTATAATAAGAGATATCATGTCAATGGGGACACGCCCTATAGCCATTTTTGATGCACTGCGGTTTGCGCCAATTGATGGAGAAACTAACGCAAACTCAAAGTCAAAGTGGCTTTTCAAAAACACTGTTCGCGGCATTGCAGACTATGGTAATTGTATAGGTATTCCTACTGTAGGAGGTGAAGTCGAATTCGATCCATGTTTTGAGGATTATTGTCTTGTAGATGTTGCTTCTATAGGTGTCGGTCGAAGGGAGCACATTATTGCAAACAAAGTTGGTAATGATGATCTGGTTATCCTTGCTGGTGGAGCCACAGGCAGAGACGGTATCCACGGGGCATCATTTGCGTCATCTGTTCTACGAGGAGAGAATAGGTCGGCAGTACAAATCCCTGATCCGTTTTTGGAAAAGTTATTGCTAGAAGCAACAATGGAAGCAGTAGATAAGCATTGCATAAAGGCCATAAAGGATTTAGGAGGTGGCGGCCTCTCATGTTGTTTATCAGAGGCATCTGACAATCTAAAAAAAGGCTTTGATATAGAATTGACCAGGGTTCATCTCAAGCATAAAAATATGACACCCGCCGAAATTATGGTATCGGAATCTCAGGAACGAATGCTCTACATTACCGACAATTCAAAATTTGAAAATTTAAGATCAATATTTGATAAATACGAAATATTATACTCTGTGATTGGTAGAGTCAAAAACGATAATATCGTAGTAATGAGATATGATGGGAATGTAATTGCGGCATTGCCTTCACATCTCTTCGCTCATGCACCACTCCTCAATAGAGAAACAAAACAGCCCGAATACCTCATTAAATTAAAAAAATCTTTTGATTTACCTCCCGAAAATGATAATCTTAACGAAAATCTATCTCGAATGTTGTCTAATCCTTCAATTGCAAATAAGAGGTGGGTTTATCACCAATATGATCATGAGGTTGGTTTAAGGACAGTTGTAAAACCAGGCTGTGGCGATGCATCAGTAATACGAATTGGTAATGGTAAATTTATTTCAGTTAAACTAGATGGTAATTCCAAACACTGCTATCTCGATCCATATCAAGGAACGCTAGGTTGTCTGTCTGAGTCATGCAGAAATGTCATATGTACTGGAGCTCACCCTATAGGAATAATAGATCATTTGCAATTTGCAAGTCCCAACGATCCAGAGATATTTTGGACTTTTGTGCAGGCGATAAACGCAGTAACCGACTATTGCAACTACATGGACATTCCTGTAGTAGGAGGTAAGGTCAGCTTTTATAACCAAACTCCCAACGGAGCGATAAAGCCTTCTCCAGTTATAGGATCACTAGGACTAGTCGAAAACGAGTCACGGATCACGGGACCGTCTTTGAAACCCGACAATTACATCTTTATAATAGGATTTACCTCCGATGAAATGGGAGGTTCTGAATACTATGAATATTGTCACGGCATTAGTGGAGGAAATGTACCAAAAGTAGATTTTAAGGCCGATAAAATGAATTCCAAAGCAGTGTTGCAACTCATCACAAATAATCTCGTTGATTGTGTTCACGATTGTTCTAAAGGCGGAATAGCTATTGCTCTCAGCGAAATGGCAATAGCAGGAAATATTGGATTAAATGTAAACCTCAGTCTTATCCCTAACTCTTGCTCGAGATTAGATAATCTTGTTTTTTCAGAGTCTCAATCCCGTTTTATCATAGGATCTAGGGCGCCAATCAAGGTAAAAAGACTACTTTCAAAGTTCAAAGGCCTTAGTTTTGCTCAAATAGGGAGCACCAGGTGTGACAACAATATGAAATTCGTGAACAAAAAAATAAGAACAGTTGTAGATATTCCTATTAAAAAATTGATAGAAGGGTCGAATGCATTAGAAAGAATGATGACTAATTGACCTGAAATAGATAGGTCAGGAAAAAACAATAAGAACAGATAGACGACAACATTTTTAGGCGTAGATTGTCTTCATAATGGTACAATCAATGAATCTGTCTCTTAAGGGCAAGCGAATTTTACGGAGATGGTAACATAAATTGGTTCATGAAAATTGCGGCGTGATTGGCATGTTTTCACTCAATGGTCATAACGTCATACCATTTGTTATAGATTCTTTGCGTGCATTGCAACACAGAGGCCAAGAATCATGGGGTCTTGCAATTCCTAGCAAACCTCCTTTAAAACGACTGGGTTTAGTATCTGCAGCTGCTTCTGATTTCCAATCTATAATAAGGAAGTTTGCTTCTCATGCTGCAATTGCCCATGTTCGTTATTCAACCTTCGGTCAGAGCACTTTGGAAAATGCACAACCTCTGAAAGTAAAAGACCTGTGTGTTGCACATAACGGGACTATTGCCAACGTAGAAGAGTTATCAACCATGGTAGGCGGTTGTACTTTTACTCCTCAGAACATGAGCGATACCCTGATCGCAGCACAGCGTCTAGTGAATCTCTTAGCTGACAAAGGAGACATGAGTAAAGCTTTGCATATCCTAAAAGGAGAGATGGTAGGCTCATTCTGTTTCACATTTTTAACGGATAATGGTTCTGTCTATGCAGCACGTGACGCGAAGGGCTTTCGCCCACTCGTTTTAGGACACCATGAAGCAACCGGTACATATATAGTTGCATCAGAATCATGTGCTTTATCTGCGGTAGGGGCAGAATTACAGAGAGACATAGCACCCGGGGAACTTGTGAAAATGAATAGAAATGGAATCGAAATGCAACGATTCTCTGAAGAAAACTCTCATGCCCATTGTGCCTTTGAATATACCTACTTTGCACATCCAAGCAGCATTATAGAAGGTGTGAATGTATATGAGGTAAGAAAAAAGATAGGAGTGTTATTAGCGGAGAAGTTTCCTATCAAGGATGCTGACGTTGTAATTCCCGTCCCTGACTCTGCTCGACCTGCTGCCTTAGCCTATGCACAAGAACTAGATATTGCTTATGAAGAAGGGTTACTTAAGGATAAATACAGAAAAAAAGGTTCAATGCGCAGCTTCATAGAACCACATCATAAAGATAGAGTAGATATCAACAAAGGAATAATACCTATTCGTGAAGTTATTGAAGGTAAGCATATAGTTGTCATTGATGACAGCATTGTAAGAGGAACAAGTTCAGCATCCATAGTGCAGATCCTTCGTGCCTTTGGGGCAAAAAAAATCAGTATGATCATCACCTATCCTCCTATTCGCTATCCATGTTATGCAGGTATCGACTTTCCTTCACAAGAAGAGTTGATAGCTTATCAGCAAGCCAATGAAGAAACTTCAAATACGGATATTGGCTCAAAAGTACGTAAGATCATAGGTGCTGACTATGTCGCGTATAACGACACATTAAATTTATCCAATGCGATAGGAATTTCTTCAGAAGGACTATGTTTCAGCTGTTCGACTGGAGATTATTCTCCTCTGGGAATTAAGCCCATTTTTAGATCAAGAGTACAGACAAAAGGTGAAGAATAAATGTTCCAAATTAGATACTAACATCATATATATTCAGCGGGTATTAGAATTGTGAATAGAGACTAATCCTATTATGTTTAGAGTTACTAACTAATTTGCCAGCCGATTTTACAGTACAATTACTTACAACAGGATTGTAGATGCGTAGATCTTCACAAAGATCATGGACGACTTTTTCGGCCTCCTTCTCGGATTTCTCACTTATTATGATTTTCAAGGTCTTCGCTGACCTTACGGATTCGACATTTGAATATCCTCCCTTGATTACAAGATCTCTATGGATAGTTTCACCTTCGGGATCATTAATACATGGCTTGTTTTCTATTGTGACAACTATCAAAAATTTATTATATGTCATGTTAAAATCACAATGATGAATTTAACAAGATAGGATTTAAACGCATATGACCAAATGTTGAAATCGACAGAAAGTATTAATTATCTTCAGCTATCGAATTCTGATTAAATTAAGGAGTTTCGGTCATGTAGCTCAGCCTGGCCAGAGCGAAGGTTTTGTAAACCTTAGGTCGTGGGTCCAAATCCCACCATGACCTTTTCTTTTAAAAGGCAAAAATAGTTAATTAAAAGAATAATCCATTTCTAAAACTTCGATATCGCAAAGACATTTTATGCTATCCAAATAATATTTATATATGAAATTGTTACGTCGGGGAAAAGCGAAAGATATCTATGATTTAGAAAATGGGAATATTTTATTACACTTTTCTGACCGTATTTCTGCTTTTGATATCAAAATGGCGACGCCTATCCCCAAGAAAGGCGAAGTGCTTTGTAAATTCGGAGAATTCTGGTTCAACTGCCTTGAAACAAGACATCATATGCTCGGGCTACAAGGCAACGACAAAATGATATCAAAAAAACTGGATATGATACCCATAGAATGTATTGTAAGGGGATATTTTTATGGCAGTTTACTCGAACGCTATAACAAAGGGACAACCCTTCCTATATTTCCAAGTAATTTTGAACCGGTAACGGCTGCTAAATTAATTGAGCCGATCTTCGATCCTACTACTAAGTCGGAAGAACATGATAAACCTGTCACTGAGGGCGAATTAGAATCTTCTGGACTTTTGTCAAAAAAGGAAATTAACTATCTAAAAGAAACATCTGTTAATTTATACCAAAAAATGAGTGTCAGGGCAGATTGGGCAGGATTCATAATTGCGGATGTTAAATTCGAGTTCGGTCGAGAGCCTAAAACGGGCGAGATACTGTTGGGAGATTCCTTGGGCCCCGACGAATATCGTTTGTGGCTGAAAAGTGATTACTTACCGGGAGAGACCCAGGAAAGTTATGATAAACAATTGTTAAGAGATTGGCTTGTAAAGATTGGATTCAAGGATAAAGTAGACCGTTTTGCAAAAGAAGGAAAGAAGCCTGATCCACCAATTATCGTACAGGAGCTTGTGGATAAGTTGAGTAGCAGATATATCATTGCATATGAAAAAATTACAGGAAGAATGCTGTGATGTAATAGAACAGCTACTCTACCGTTATCCTAAGAATCCCCATTGTTTCTGGATTCTGCAAGGAAAATATCATTTCCCTTGGAATATCTGAAGAAGCTTTGTCACAATTAATCGACAGAGTCCTGGGACAGATAAAATTAGATTTTCGGATCACGATATCGTGAGTATTAAAAAGTAAAAGTCCTCTGCTACCACGACCGCTAATTTGGAATAGCGTCTTTCCGACCATAATCTCAATGTTTACAACTGAATTATCAGTCTTCAAAAGGCGTCGTAATATCAGACTTAAATCACTACATGACTTATTTGCTTTGATTCCAACTATGCAATCTCCTCTTAAAGTCAGGTTTGCATCTTTTGTTATCTCTATCGTGCGGGGATGAAGACATCTTACATTTTCGTGTCCATAAAAAATTACTTCATCTTGTGTCAAGTTATTATAATAGGAATTGAAAATTGAAGGTAAATTTAAATTAAACATTGCAAAGTAGAAAAAATGTATTGTTACCAGCAGCAGCAGGTTATGACCGAGCTATTACTGTTTTCTCTCCAGATGGTAGACTATACCAAGTGGAATATGCAATTGAAACAGTTAGAAGAGGAACATTAGCCATAGGAATAAAAAGCAAGACAGGTGTTATTCTGGCAGTAGAAGAAAAAGCTAGGAAGCTCCAGATCTCCAATGTGACGCAAAAAATCTTTCAGGTCGACGATCATATTGGGGTCGCAGCAGCCGGGTATATTCCAGACGCTAGAACTCAAGTTGATCATGCAAGATTCTTTGCGCAGAGTAACCGACTAATTTATGATGAACCCGTAGACGTAGAAGGGGTCGCAAAAAACATGGCAGATATGGCTCAGCAATTTACGCAATACGCAGGGGTAAGGCCTTTTGGTGTTGCTTTGATCCTTGCAGGAGTTGATAAGACCGGCGCAGCTCTTTATTTGACTGATCCTAGCGGTACCTATATTGGATATGATGCAGTAGCCATTGGTGCAGGAAGCGACCAAGTAACTGAATTCCTGGAAAAGAGTTACAATGGTGACATCAATATGGATGAGGCGAGTGCTCTTGCAATAGAATCAATTTATCTAGTAAGTGAAGATAAAACCGGAACCAGGCATATAAAAATGGCTGTTATAGATAATGACTCAAAAACAATGCACAAAGTAGAAGAGGCAGAAATTGAAAGGTATGCAGCAATAGCTAGACAAAGAATTAGTAAATGAGAATTCTCATTAACTAATTAGTAAATGGTGATTTGCTCATTTGTAGTAGCGTGATATGGGAAGATAGTTTTTATGCGGTAAATATTATGACACATAGAGATGATGAGGTTAGTGTGCTGAGAGTGTCGTCTGCATTTGAAGATTTAGAAAAAAATAGCATTGACAATTTGAAGCCACCAATTGATAGAGTCGTCGCTTAAACCAAAAGCTATCATTGTACAAGACTTGTTCCTTATGATCAAAAGAACAAGACTTCGCGGTTTACATATAATACAATATTCCTTGAAGCATTTGATTCACAGTCAAAGATCCTCTGATCCATGTTATATTCGCAGCAAAAAATTCTCAAGAAGATGGGAGAATAAATGGTAAAATTTTACAATCTTTGGATAGCAATCCCAGACTCTTCCATTTCAGATGAACAAACGAAAAGGGACAAAAGTATGAAAGTTTCACAGTTTGCTAGAGCGTGTTCGATTTTTAGGGTAAACAAGATTTACATCTACCATGACAAAACATCACGAATCGACAATAAAGACAATGATATATTGAAGACAATTTTGCGCTATTTGGATACTCCCCAGTATCTGAGAAGAACGTTATATCCTCATATGCCTCAACTGCAGTATGCAGGAATTCTCCACCCAATAAAAGCACCACACCATAAAAAATTTGAGAATATTAAACGTATTAAAATGGGCGAAGTTCGCGTCGGTGTTTTTGTAAAACTAAAAGGTACCAATTACGTAGATATTGGCTTAGATGCCCTTGTGCCTTATGAAGGCAACGATAGAACGGTAGGAGAAAAACTCAACGTTAGGATTGTTTCGTCTTATCCTGATTTAAAGGCCAAAGAAGCTACTGCTGGTGATTTCAAAAATCATTACTGGGGATATGAGGTGAAAGAAGTTCCCAATCTTCGTGATTTATTGCAAGAGACCAAAAAAACGAAAATTATAATTACATCCAGAAATGGATCAAACTTCCAAAGTAAAGAGAACAATCTTATTAATCACTTAAATGACACCAGTAATTTGTTGGTGGTATTCGGTGCGCCTAAAAAAGGAGTAGATGAGATATTGGCAAGCGAAGGTCAAAGTATACGGCAGTTTGATTTCGTAGTAAATATGTTTCCCTTCCAAGGAACTGAAACTGTCAGATTAGAGGAAGCAATATTGGGAACACTCTCAATTCTCAATTACGTTATTTTTAAATAAGTAAATTGCTACAATTCGAAGCACTAACAATGATAATTGTACGTTTCGTTGCTGATAATATAGAGACAAAATCTTGGATAAATGATTGGTGAACGAGGAGTTATAAATTTATTAAAGGGGCAGAATAAATTGCTGCTTTATCTATGGGTCACCGCAAGTATAGCGCTCCTAGAAGAGGAAGTGTTGCATTTAGACCACGGGCAAGAGCTAAAAGTTTAGAGCCGCGAATAAGAACTTGGCCAAAGTTAAGTGCAGAAAAAGCAGCTTTACTTGGTTTTGCAGGTTTTAAAGCTGGTGAGATTCATGTCTTGACAATAGATGATCGGGAAAAGACTCCAAATTTTGGAAAGCATTTCTTAAACGCATGTACAGTAGTTGTAACTCCTCCGCTGAGAGTCATTGGTATTCGTGGTTATACTGATGACTACAAGGGGAAGCATGCGTTATTCGACATCTACGCAAAGGATCCCCCAAAAGAATTAGAGAGGAAGTTTCATGCTCATTTTTCTCAGGAAGATTTCTCCAAAGCAGAGCAGGTTCTAAATAATGCAAGTTCAATCATGGCGGTAGTTGGAATCTCTCCACATGACGTAAACCTTTCACAAAAGAAGCCATTTGTTTTTGAGGTAGGCGTTTCCGGTGGTGATGTTAAGATTCAGTATGATTACCTGAAGGGTCTCCTAGGTAAACAGGTTAGAATAAGTGATATTTTGAAAACAGGGCAATATGTTGATGTCTTCGGAATTACTAGAGGTAAAGGTGTAGAAGGGCCAGTAACAAGATTTGGAGTTAAGAGGAAGCAACATAAATCAAGGAAGAGCGTACGTGCTGTTGGTACTTTAGGTCCGATATCTCCAGCCGTAGTAATGTATACCGTTGCAAGACAAGGCCAAAGAGGGTTCCATCAAAGAACTGAGTATAATAAAAGGATCTTGATAATGTCAAACACCGACTCAGATGGGCAAAATTTGATAAATCCTTCCGGCGGCTTCAAACATTTTGGACAAATAAAAGGTGATTATATAGTAATAAAAGGCTCAGTTCCAGGTGTTCCAAAAAGACTTCTGAAGCTAAGACATGCTATCAGGGAAATCAACACCAAGATAATAGAGCCTAAGGTTTTAGAGGTCGTGCTTCAGTGACTAACGCAGGAGTTCTCAAAATTGATGGCATAGAATCACACAAAGTGGTACTGCCTCATGTTTTTGAAACGCCCTTCAGACCGGATGTTATACGCAAAACATACACAAATCTGTTATCTCATTCATTTCAAAAACAGGGACGTTATCCAATGGCAGGCGAGATGGTCAGTGCTGAATCTCGTAATACTGGTCAAGGAATCGCGCGGCTGGCAAGAGCCCGAGGGGAGGGATTTGCTAGGGCGGGCCAAGCTGCAGGTGTGGCTGGAGTAAGACATGGTAGAGTTTCACATCCGCCTGAATCCTGGAAGAGAATTTACAAAAAAATTAATAACAAGGAGAAGCAACTAGCGCTATGCTCTGCGATAGCAGCGACAGCTAGAAAAGATATAATTGAAAACCGTGGTCATAAGGTAGAAAATATATTAAATTTTCCAATCGTAGTTTCTGATGATATTGAATCCATTAAAAAGACTAAAGACCTTAGGAAGACACTTACTGCTTTAGGTCTCGGGGAAGAATTAAAGAGAGCAGATTTTTCCCAAAAGCCAAGATCTGGGATTGCAAGACGAAGGCACAGGCGCGCTCGCTCAGCAGTAAGCGTTTTGATAGTAGTAGGTAACGACGAAATTATTGGCAGATTATCTAGATCAATCCCAGGTATAGACATTAGGCAGGTAAAAAAATTGAGTGTGTTGGATTTAAGTCCCGGATCAAAGCCAGGCCGGTTGACGATTTTCTCAGAAAACGCAGTTAAACAATTAAATGACCTCAAGCAGGTAATGGAGCTGACACATCGTACATGAGTGCTGACAAGGTTGGGTCATTAACTTTGAATCAGGCTGAAAATATAATTATTGAACCATATATAACAGAAAAAACATTTAATTTGATCGAAAAAGAGAACAAATTGACGTTTGTAGTTGCCGAAAAGGCAACAAAGAAGCAAATTGCCGAGGCATTACTCTTATTATATGAATCTGAAGCAAAGGAAGTCAACACCTTAAGGACTATAAGAGGTAAAAAATCTGTTGTTAAATTTATGGCAGTAGA
Source organism: Candidatus Nitrososphaera maunauluensis (assembly GCA_041156085.1). Classification (GTDB taxonomy): domain Archaea; phylum Thermoproteota; class Nitrososphaeria; order Nitrososphaerales; family Nitrososphaeraceae; genus Nitrososphaera_A; species Nitrososphaera_A maunauluensis. The sequence continues at coordinate 20,883 of JBEVTH010000003.1, read as the reverse complement.
AGGTGCAAGAGACCTCGCCACGAAATTGGGCTTAGTGTGACCGTTATTATTAGTAACAAATTTGTTTATTCAATACACGGTAGATTTAAAAGTAGTATTATGGGTTCAGAGTATGATATAATTGGTTCGTGAGTTCAAATTCAAAGGTTATTCAGCTGAACAATTACAAACCTTATCTATAGAAGCCCTGTTACCACTTTTAAATGCCAGACAGAGAAGATCGCTGGATAAAAGAGTTGCTCATTATATGAATGATGGTAAGAGAAAATTGCGGGAAGAGATAAAACTAGCAATAGAGGGCAAACTTAACGGTCAATTAAGAACTCATATCAGAGATATGATAATCCTCCCCGACATGATAGGGCTTAACATTAATGTTCATAATGGAAAGGATTTTTATGGCATTAATATTAGAAAGGAAATGGTTGGACATTACCTAGGAGAGTATGCTATAACAAACAAACGAGTTCAACATGGTGCTCCTGGTGTTGGTGCATCAAGATCTAGTCTTTACGTACCATTAAAGTGATTCGTAAATGCCAAATTATTCTTACTCCTTCACTAACTTCGACAAGACAAAGCATGTTAGATCAGCTCTTAGAGAAAAGGATATTTCGCATAAACACGCTCGCGAAGTTGCCCTTGCCATAAGAGGAATGTCGATTGAAAAAGCTAGAGAATTTTTGGAAAACGTTATTGCAAAACAAATTGCGGTTCCATACAGGCGATATAATAATGAAGTTGCACATAGATCAAATATCCGAGACGGTTTTTTTTCAGGTAGATTTCCTAAGAAAACAGCAAGGGAATTTTTGAAACTCCTAGATAATCTAGAATCAAACGGTGAATATAAAGGAATGGATCTTGATAGATTGAAAATAGTTAGCGCAGTTACTCACAAAGGAACAAAATTAGAACGCTTCACTCCTCGGGCTATGGGGAGGTCAAGTCCTAAGATTGACACTTTGGTACATGTAGAATTAGTTGCCCAGGAGGTAGCATCAGAGTAATGAGTGCCGTAAAGAATGTTATGAAAAGCAACTATCGTAACATGGAACTTGATGAGTATTTGGCAGCAAGTTTAAAGGATGCAGGGTTTGGGGGGGTAGATGTTCAGAAAACACCTATTGGGACAAGAATAACACTATATGTTACACGTCCTGGCCTAGTTATTGGAAGAAAGGGAGTTGGGATTAAGGATATTACTTCTAAATTAGAAGAAAAATTTGGCTTGACAAATCCTCAAATATCGGTTATGGAAGTCGCTGCCCCGGAATTGAATCCGAAGATAATGTGCAACAGAATTGCTCAACTGATAGAACGAGGGACCGCTTTTAGAAGAGCCTGTCTTTGGACAATAAACACAATTAGTAACGCTGGCGCTTTAGGGGCAGAAGTGACGGTTGCCGGTAAACTTAGAAGTGAACGTGCTCATTTTGAAAAACATTCTTCCGGCGTTTTACCAAAGAGCGGAGATATTGCAGAGAAAGTAGTAAAAGTCGGAGTGACACATGTTCGAACGAAAATGGGTTTAATGGGTATACAATTGAGAATTGCCTTGAAGAACGAGATTCCACAAGACTTTGAATATTCTGATATATCTTTATCAGATGCACAAACGACAGAATCTCCAACAAAAGAAAAACAACAACCGCTGGCCGAACATGATGTTACGAGTAGCTTGCCGGAAGAACAGAAAGCTGTTCCAGCTGGGGGAAATGCTAATGGTAAGGGCTAAGCTAAAGACACTACGGGAAATGAATAGCGATGATCTATCAGGAAAATTAACTGATCTCAGGACTGATCTCTCAAAGATTAGATCCGAAGCAGCAAAAGGAACTCTGAAGAAACAAACGGGAAGCGTCAAATATATTCGCAGAGACGTTGCAAGAATTTTGACTATACTTAATGAGAGGAAGATCAAAAAACTATGATTAACGAAAAAAATATATTCGCACATGAGATCGTAGGTCTTCAGGCCAAGATAGAAGAAAGTTCAGATAGATCACTTAAAGATTTGACTGGTACGATAATCCTTGAAACTAAAAATATGATTAGCATTAATACATGTACAGGCATAAAATGTGTATCTAAATCGGTGGCGAGAAAAATCAAATTATTTCTTCCCTTGAGCAGTTGCTTTATAAGTGGTTCGTCATTGAAGGGAAGACCAGAGGATCGTGTTACAACAACACTCGATTAAGTTGATCAAATATGGTTAAAAATATCGGTATTTCTGTTACCCCTCCACGGAAGTCATGTAATGATAAACTTTGTCCCTTCCATGGAGTCCTCTCAATAAGAGGAAAAATGTATAGTGGAACAATAGTTAGTACTAAAGCAAAAAATATGGCAGTAGTGACTCGAGAGTATCCACATCCAGTACCCAAATACAAGAGATATGAGAGAAGTAAATCCAATCTGCATGCATATATCCCAGGATGTGTAGATGTTGAAGAAGGCACGGAGGTAAAAATCGCTGAATGCAGACCTTTATCAAAAACCGTATCATTTGTTATAATCGAGGTAAATAACAAAAATGGCAGCGAAGACTAGGGCCGTCTCAGCAAAAGGAGTCGAAGAATTTCGACCGTATATCACAAGAGCCCTTCCGATTACTGCTGAGTTGATATGTGCAGACAACACTGGAGCAAAGGTTTTGCGTATAGCTCAAGTAACCAGATATAAGGGTAGGCATTCTAGGCTACCTGCTGCTGCAGTTGGGGATTTTGTAACTGTAACAGTTAAAAAAGGTCCAGCAGAACTTCGTAGACAAATATTCGGGGCGGTAATAGTAAGACAGAAATATCCAATTAAGAGGTTGAATGGTGTTCGAGTCACATTTGAAGACAATGCGGCAGTCCTTGTAACTCCAGAAGGCGAGATTAAAGGAACTGATATAAAGGGTCCTGTTGCTGCAGAAGCAGCAGAAAAATGGCCCAGAATAGCGAACTTAGCACCATTGATAATCTAGAGGTGTATGGTATAAAATGGCTGATTTGAGTCCTACGTTAACACATCTTCCAAAACATCTTCGTGATGCACGAATTTGTTCTCCTTTGATCGAGGATCTACGCAAACAATATCATAGACGGAGCACACGAGTGATAAAAGGTGATACAGTGAAGGTGATGCGCGGTGAATATACTGGAATCGAAGGAAAAGTTGAGAAGGTTAATACCGAAAGAGGAACCTTGGCAATCGAAGGCGTTCAGAGAGAGAAGATTAGGGGGGGAAATGTCAAAGTTCAGATACATGCTTCAAACGTAACAATCCTTAGTTTGAACCTACAGGACAAGTATAGGCAAACCAAACTTCAAAATTTGGAGCATGATGCGAAGGGTGACAATAGAGATACCAAACTCAAGCGCAGAAAAAGTGCAGTGACAAAGCGAGCAGAAAAAAAAGAGGAGGATAAGATCTAATGGCAAAGATTGGCGGAGATACTAGAGTAAAAAGGCAAATGGCTCCAACCTTCTGGAATATTAGAAGAAAGAAAGCTCGATTTGTACTTCGAGTGAAGCCTGGAGCCCATTCGAAAAGGAGAGCATATCCGCTAGGAATTATCCTTAGAGATGTACTCAAAATAGCAGATACAATGCACGAAGTCGAAAGAGTTGTAAACGACGGAAAAATAAAAGTAGATGGTATAATAAGAAGAGATGTTAACTTTGGAGTAGGACTTATGGATATAGTGGAGCTTCCTTCTATAGGACAAGCATATCGATTTGTACCCAAAGAATCAAGGTTGCTAGTCCCTATCAATGTGAATGATGATGAGAAACTCAAGAAGCTTATCAAGATCACAAGTAAAGTGGTAATTAAAGGAAACAAGGTTCAATACGGCTTCCATGATGGAAAAACAGTCATTAGTGGTCAAAAAATGAGGGTCGGAGATACATGTGTTGTACAGCTTCCAGAGTCAAAAATCATCGAACACATTGAATTTGAAAAAGGTTCGGTTGTACTTGTAACCAGTGGAGAGAACGCCGGCTCCGTAGGCAAAGTGGAAGATATTAGAGATGGCGTTTTTTCTCTGCCAAAGCGTGCATTAGTTTCATTCGAGGAAAGATCAGTTGAACTACCTGTTGAAATCATCATGAGTATCGGATCGGAAAGACCCGTTATAAAGGTGAAATAGCCCATGAGTCAGGAACAAATTCAACAGCCTCAACCAATGAAAAAAATCAGCGTAGGTAAGGTCGTTATAAATATTGGCGTCGGAAAATCTGGCGAGCCTTTGGAAAAAGCGAAACACGCATTAGAAGAATTAACAGCGAGACAACCAAGTGTACGTGGAGCAAAGAATAGTGTCAGAGATTTTAACATCCATAAAGGAGAACCAATTGGTGCAATGGTAACGCTTAGAAGGGAACCAGCCGTTAATTTTTTAAGAACTGTACTTGCATCAACTAGAAATATTTTGAAAGCATCATCTTTTGATAGCTACGGAAATATCTCAATTGGAATTCGTGAACACATTGATATACCCGGAACAAAGTACAATCCTGAGATTGGTATTTTCGGGATGGATGTTAGCATTTCATTAACAAGGCCAGGTTATCGAATAGCAAAAAAAAGAGACAAGGCAAGAATTGGTAAAGGTCATAGAATAAAAAGAGAAGAAGCAATTGAGTTCTTTAAACAACAATTCGGAGCTGAAATAATATGATGCCCAAGCCACGAGAGTATGGTTTAACTGGAAGAAAGCAACTTCAGCATGGCAAAGGCAATAGATGGTGTAAACGATGCGGATCCTATGTCGGTCTTATCCAAAAATATGACATTATGCTATGCAGACAATGCTTTAGGGAAGTAGCTGGGAGTTTGGGTTTCATAAAATATACGTAGCAAGGAGTGAAAAATATATGCCAGCTTTAAATGTATTATCAAACTTGTTTACAACTTTATATAATAACGAGTCTCGTAGAAAGAAAGAGTGTGTAGTTATACCTGCCTCAAAATTTACGAGTGAGGTATTACGCGTGATGCAAAAACATCGCTTTATTGGAGAATTTGAACAAGTTGATGATGGCAGATCCGGTAAGTTTAGAATACAGCTATTGGCAAAGATTAACAAATGCGGAATAGTTACACCAAGGTTTAGCGTAAAGAAAGATAAATATTTAGACTGGGAAAGACAATTTTTGCCGGCATACAATATGGGAATACTTCTTGTGTCAACGAGCCAAGGAATAATGTCTCATCATGAAGCCCAAAATAAACGCTTGGGAGGAGCCTTAATTGGCTATGTCTATTAAGCAAGAAATATCTGCAGCAGTTGACATACCCTCTACCGTAAGAGGTTCTATTGAGGAAAATACTATTACCATAACTGGCAAGCTAGGAACCTTAAAGAAGGATCTTTCAAGATTGCCTGCAACGGTTAAGATCGAACACAAGCAATTTATTATAAAGCCGTATGATTCACGTAAAAAAGATCTTGCTATAACAAATACCGCCAGAAGCATCATCGAGAATATGGTTAAAGGTGTAGAAAACGGTTTTACTTACAAGTTAAAAATAGTATACGCACATTTTCCCATTTCTGTAAAAGCAAGAGGAAGGGAGATATATGTCGAAAATTACTTTGGTGAAAGATCGCCAAGGATTTCTAAGGTCGTAGGAGATGACACTAAAGTGAATATTATTGGAGAAGATGTAATAGTACAAGGACCCAGTTTAGAGCACGTCTCACAAACGGCTGCCAACATAGAATTTTCTACAAAAGTAAAAGGAAAGGATCAGCGAGTATTCCTAGATGGTCTGTATATTTACTCAAGAAAAGACGGCATGAGCTAAGAATTTATATCTTTGCGCCAAACATCATCCCACTCTCTCATCAATTATTTTTATATAACTATCAATATCTAAACGTTTATTTTGTGCTTAATTTCGTTCTATATTGCGCCGCTGTAGCTCAGCATGGTAGAGCAAATTCACGGCAAGTGCTTTGGAGCTCAACTGGCTGTTAACCAGTGGGTCATCAGTTCGAGTCTGATCAGCGGCGCTATAATCTAGACCTTTTAATATCAAACGGGATTTTATCGGACTAGCATCCCTATAGGTTTTTAGATCGACGAAACTCAGACTACAATAATATCTAGTGCGATTGCGTCTGCAAGCAGATCTAGATGTTTATTTGCCACAATAAACCCATTTTTGACTTCCGACGGCGATACCCATCTATTAGATGAGGAAAACAATCTTTCTTTTTTCATTCTACCCTCAAGTTCTTCTATATCCATTTCCATTTCTTCGACCTCCTGACTTTCATTGTGTTTGATTGTGAGTAAGACCTTTTTTACTAGAACCCTCCTACCAAATCTTTGAGAGTAATCTCTTGCATTTTCGTCTATTTCGATAAGCTTTATCTTTATCTGAAGTTTATTAAGAGCGTCTCTACTTGTCAAAAGCCTGTCATCCACAAATCTGTCGAAACTCATACGGTCTACAAGGATAATATAATTTTATAGTATATTAAATTTAGAGTATATGACTATACATATACCTACTAATTACTCCGTTTTTTAAAGTGATAAAAGATGCTACCATCGGGATTGATTCCACACTTAACTAGTGTAACTTTCATACCATGTCGCAATGGTTGACCAAATATGGATCCCAATAGCCTAATCCCAGAGATGTCTACAATTCCAAACACTCCCTCAATACCCTTTAGATGAGAAAAAGCAAACTCAAGAAGAACTCCTTTTCGTTCAATTTTTTTTAAATCTGCTTTTGACAAGCATTTGGGACAATATTGAAAGGGAGGCCATATCTTCATTTTGCAGGAATTACAAACATAAATTCTAAACTCGCCCTTTCGTATAAAATCTAAAAATTCTTGCATTTTGATCAAGTACCAAGGATAATAACTGTAGCTGATGTTCCCGCTGCGGCGAGGTTATGAACCAGCCCTATCTTGCAACCCTTAATTTGTCTTCTACCAGCTTTTTGCGATAACTGAGCTGCAACTTCTGAGGTTTGAGCTAGACCAGTTGCACCCAATGGATGACCACAACCGAGAATTCCACCCCTCGGATTAATTGCCATTTTATTTTGAAGGAAAGATTTGCCACCTTTTCCTTTTTCTGTAAATCCAAGATCCTCGTACGCAAGGATCTGCAGAATTGTAAATGCGTCATGCAACTCAGCAACATCGACATCGTGAGGACCAATGTTTGCCGTCTTGTACGCCGTTTGTGCAGCTATTTTTGTAGCTCGATTCGTTGTTATATCGTGCAGCGTCACTTTGTTAAAGCTAGCTCCAACTGTATGTTGTCCTATTCCTTTTATCCACACAGGATTATCCGTACCTTCCTTCGCCTTTTTTTCAGATAATAATAAAACAGCTGAAGAGCCATCACATGTATATGAACAATCTAATAACTTTATAGGGTCTACAATTTTCCTCGATTGCATGACATCCCTTACTGATATTTTATGCTTGAATAGAGCATTCGGATTTTTTTCAGCAGCTGCATGATTTATTACTGAAATGGTTGCCATCTCTTCCTCGGTGGTCCCGTATTTTCGCATATGGGCTCTTGCATACATTGCTGCCCAGCATACCGGGAAATTAAAGGATCCCCTTGAAATATCCCAGACAAGTCTATTCGCTGGACATCTAGCCTTTTCGGCTCCTACCACTAACACAGACTCGCAAAGGCCTGATAAAATATATGAGTAAGCCGAAACTATCGCATTTGTACCGGAATTACAAAGACTTTCGATCCTGTGTGCAATCTTCGGATTTATATCAAGCATTTCACATATAATGTTTGAACTATATTGTTCTGAGGAACATGTGGAAAGCAGAACTGCATCTATTTTGTTCTTTGAGATTTTATTTTGCTTCAATATTTCAATACAAGGTTGGCAGGCCAACTCAAATAGTGATAATTCTGATTCTTTTCTAAATTTACTAGTTGCATATGAAGATATTGCGACCCTATGCACTCTAAAATGTTCCTAACATCTCCTTAATTGAACTTTGTGGGTCTCCTGTAGGATTCATCTGGATTATGGGGAGAGAGATGCCAGTGGATATGAACTTTTTTAACGACTTAATACATTCCTCGCGGGTTCCACAAATTGTGATGGAGTCTAGCATCTTTTGAGATACAAACTTTGACGCCGCATTCAAACCTGAATGCCGATATTCTGAACCAATTTGTTCTACTTCATTGGGAAAACTATTGCGTAGGAACGTATTATAATATTTTCCAACAGCAATGTAGAACGCTAGTGTTTTCGCGGCACGCTCACGAGCTCTTTCAGGTTCCTTATTCGAAACTGAGCTAATAATTACACATGCAGTTTCAAATTTCTTGCTGCTGGTATTTGATTTTATTTGCATTATAGTTTTCTTTAATTCTTCGATCGGACGAAGGTAAAGCAGGATTCCATCAGCAAGATCACAAGCTAACGATATCATATTCTTATTGACAGCGGCAATAAATATAGGTATTCGTTCTTTCTTTGGTTTGTATAAGAGCTTGAAATCCTTAACTTTAAAGTAATGTCCTTTATAATTTACCTTCTCTCCTTTCATCATTTGTCTTAGACATTCGATATACTCTCGCATTCTAAGTACTGGTTTTTCAAATTTCGAACCGTGCCAATTTTCAACTAGCGCAGGTGTGCTTGCTCCGAGCCCTATGATTATTCCATTTTTGCAAAGCATATCCAAGGTAGTGGCGCCCATAGCAGTTGTCGCAGGACTCCTTGCATAGATACTTAGAATTGATGTTCCTAGCTTAACTTTATTTGTTATTTGAGACAATGCTCCTAAGGAAACAAAAGCTTCACGTCCCCAAGATTCTGGTACCCATAATGAATCAACATTTGGCTTATCATCTGCTAACTTGGCAAATGCAAGCACTTCTTGCATTGAAAGTAAACTGCCAGGATTGTATGCTATTTTATGAAAATTCATTTATGATTTCTTTTGACTTTAACTCTTTTGATGCCTCTTCAATATCCTTATGTGAATCAATTGACCGCCAAAAGGAGTTCTCATATTTAACAGCTTTCAATTTCCTTTCGTTCGCCATCATAGGTAAGGCAGTAAGTTCGATATTGCCATTTTCGGGCAAATAGTTGAATACGTCCTTTCTAAGATAATATACACCTGCATTTATCCATCTGTCTCTTATTTGGGGCTTTTCAACAAATCCTAAGACTTTGGATTCATGATCTACCTCGACGACGCCGAACGGACTTCTCAATGGAACTAACGCCAGAGCTGCGTCATTATCACAGAGCAATTTATCGGGATGTAGATCGGTCAGTATATCACCATTTATCATAAAAAACCCATCTTTTGCAACCCCTCCAAGAAGGCTTTCTGCATTTTTTAAGGCACCACCTGTCCCAAGAGGTTCCTCCTCTACAGCGTATCCAACTTTAACTCCGAATTTAGTCCCGCTCCCGATAAAATCGATGATTTGTTCTTTGAGATATCCTACACATATGACAATTTCGTCAATTGAATGCTTTTTAAACCATTTTATCTGCCATTCTATGATGGGAATATTTAGAACCTCGATCAACGGTTTTGGTCTTTCATCAGTCAAAGGCCTTAGCCTTTTGCCTAATCCTCCAGCTAGAATAACAGCCTTCATAAATTTCAAATTCCTCTGATTTATATAAAGATTATCTCAGGAAGGTACACTTTGGTGTTTATCTTCAAATTCGTCATTATGTACAATTAGTACTAACATACCCTCAAAGTTCTCATGTGGTGATATGCTCTGGTTCCTTTAGGTAACCAATAGAAAAGTCTATCTTAGATGAAATGTGGCCGAGATAAAATGCAGTGAAACAAACCACTACGATAGTGTGCCAAGTGCCAAATTTAAAAACAAAAATAATGGTATTCAGTCAACCTACAACTGCATACATAAAATCTGCTGTTATATTACGTGACAAATTGTAGATTGTTACATAAATATTAATTTATGAATATCGAGGTTCGTTTCTATTGCAGATCTTATGGCGCTAAGATTGGGAGCCTTAAGAAATGGTATTACGCATAGTACCCTGACATTACTTAGCTCTTGAATTGCTTCGACGACTTTATAATTAAGTAAGGAATTGTTGTCTAGCATCCCATTAACAATAATCCCGATCAGATTCACTCCAAAGTCATTGCATACTTTTACTGTAAGCAGAGTATGGTTGATCGTTCCCAATTTTGAGCTTGCAACTATGATGGTTGAAAGATCTAGTGATTTCACAAAATCGACCATGTACTTGTTTTTAGTCAATGGAACCATAATACCTCCTATTCCTTCTACAATCATGAAATCATGTTTGGCAGCAAGCTTGTGGTATAACCTTAAAGCAGCAGATAAGCATACCTCATTTTTAAATTCTATTTTTGCTGCAATAAAGGGAGCGGTAGGTATTGAGTAAAAAAAAGGATTTATTGCTTCATCAGGATCGTCCACTTGTGCTGCCTTTGCTAGTAATGCAGAATCTTCTGATCTATAGTTTGTAGAGAAGATCTTATCCGCGGATGCGAATGGCTTCATCACTCCTACGTCTACTCCATCTCCTTTTATCAGTGATGCTAATGCCGCGGCAATAGTTGTTTTGCCGACTCCAGTGTCGGTTCCAGTTACAAATATACCTTTCATGGAAATGTTATTACCAAGATTGTAGATACATTTAACTCAATTGAGAGTTGGAAAAATTGACAAACAATTTGTCTGGCATCCATATACCCAGATGAGGGATTGGACTAACAGCGATAACAAAGTTATTGTGCGGGGAAAAGGGTTTTATCTTGTCGATAGTGAAGGCAAAAGTTATCTTGATGGAATTGCAAGTATGTGGTGTAACGTATGGGGACATAGTACAAATAAAGTGATAGACGGAATGGTCAGACAACTTCAAAGACTTCCCCATTCCACACTATTTGGCCTAGGCAATGCTCCTTCCGCGAAATTTGCAGAAAGATTCATTAAATTAGCTAAGGGAATGCAAAAGATCTTTTATTCCGATAATGGTTCTACTGCAATTGAAGTAGCTATGAAAATGGCATTGCATTATTGGCATAATAAAGGGAACTACGAAAAAACAAGATTTATTTCGCTTGAAAATGGATACCATGGTGACACAGTTGGTGCAATGTCTCTTGGCTATATTGCCAAATTCTTTAAAGCGTATAAACCGCTGCTAACTAGGGTATACAAAGCCCCTAGCCCTTATATCTTTAATGGAGAACCCCAGAATAAGAAGGATCTAGATTACTGTGTAGAGCAAACAGAAAATATTCTCAAGAAATACAGCTCTAAATGTTCTGCTTTGGTGATGGAAAGCGGAGCACAAATTGCTGGTGGTGTAAATATATATCCACCGGATTATCAAAGAAAGATATCTGATCTTTGTAAAAAATATGACATTCTACTGATAGTTGACGAAATTGCAACAGGGTTAGGCAGGCTAGGTAATATGATAGAATACTTAGCACAGAAGTCGACACCTGACATCGTTTGTTTTGGAAAGTCGCTTACTGCAGGCTATTTCCCCCTAGCTATAACGGCTACAACCGACAAAATATTCGAGGCATTTCTAGGTGATTATCCTGAGAATAAGCAATTTTATCATGGGCACACATTTACAGGTAATCCTGTAGGATGTGCAGCAGCACTAGCAAATCTTGATTTATACCATGAGAAAAACTTAATTCGTCAGATTGAGAGGAGCAGTGAATATTTGGGAAGGCGATTACAACAATTCAAAGAATCATCGATTGTTGTACGCACTAGTCATAAAGGGCTTTTGGCTGCAGTAGAATTATCCTATAAGGGTAAACCTATCGAATCAATAAAAAATAAGGGTATTATCAATTATTATATCATGCATGAATCGCTAAGACAAGGGGTGTTCATGCGACCTCTAGGAAATATCATTATAATAGTGCCCCCATTAGCAATTAATAAAAATGACTTTGAAAAATTGTTGAACGTAGAACTTTCCATATTAAAGAAAATAGAAAAAAATATTACTGGTTTTTAATAGATATTTCTCTAAGCCATTTATACAGAGTTGCCTTGGATATTCCTAGTGTTTTCGCTATTTTTGCACGTGGTTGGTTTTCTACAAGTAAATTGATTAGACTGTTTTTGTCTAGTTTTATTTGGGGTCTTCCTATGCCTTTTCCCGCTGCTCTGGCCCTTGCCATTCCATCCTTGGTTCGCTGCACTAACATTTCGCGTTCTCTCTCGGCTACCCAGGTAAGTATTCCGATCATGAGTTTTCTTACACTGGGTTCAGTACTTTGTAGAAAAGTTTCTCTTGATGAACATGAGATAAGAGGTGCATATTCTTCAATAGCCTTTATTGAATCCAAGGTATCCCAAAAAGTTCTACCTATTCTTGAAAGTTCATAAACTAATACTGCATCAACAGCTGCAACTCCTAGAATATCCAACATATCTTGGAAGCCTCTTCTCTTGATAGCCGGAATTTTACCGCTGATCGCAGAATCTTCGAAAAAGTCTAGTATAAGATAGCTTTGAGCATCAGCCCATTTTCGTAGAGCTATTTTCTGATTCAAAACGGTCTGTTCTTCAGTGCTTACTCGTAAGTATGCTAATGCATATTTCAAACCGAGCTGAGTATATTCCTTTTGCTTAACTAACCTTTTGTCAAAATGATATGATAAGACGTTGAAAAAAGGTACATAAACTTTTCGAACATTTACTGGAAAACATGAGCTCGTCAAAGGTAAAAAAAAGGTCCTATTTTATGGAACCTATACTTAAGGGTCGTTTTTTATACACCTATGTAAACAAGTGTGATAAACGAAATTCGTCTTTGGCAAAGAAAGGAAAAAGATAGTCGACAATAATAGACAGATTTATGGCACTCTTTTGACCATTTTTATATTTGATCCAATCAAAAAAAAACATTGCATGTAGATCTGTCTAAAATAATAGGATATCTATCTATCAACAACTAGCGTTTCTGGCGCATAAAATGCTGGGTACCGGCAGCCTTTTTTTTACTCTTGCTCATAGTTGGTCCATTCTTTCTAAACTCGAGTTTTGAAACATCGGAATACATGTTCGCATCGAGCATTATCTTCATCTAGGGGTCAGTGCTAGCAACAAGCATTACATCGGTAATATACAGGTAATATCCTAATCTTGGTCTATCAACTTCCTTATTGCATTATTCGCTACAACCTAATAACTATGTGATGATTAAAAGCAAGCAGAATTAAGCCTTATTTCTATTTTTAATCATGTTGATAATAATACCCTGCTCCAAAATGACGGACCGGTCATAGCAGGAGTTCTAATACTTCTAACTAGTGAGAATCGGTACACTGATTGTTGTTAATTCTTATTCTGCATACCTTATTCCCGCCGATTATTTAGAATTCGTCATATTTGCGAAGCGGCAATCGTAATAATGCCCTTCATAAGACGACTAACAAGAAAGGTGGGGAAATAACCAAATACTCTCTAAATTCGAGTTTAGAAACATTTGTGTTTTTTGTTTTAGAACCAAAGATTAATTATCTACTCTATCACATCTTCTTTGAACAAAATGTCTGCTGACGATTCTTCTATTTTCATTACCGGTACAATGAATAGAGTTTTGAAGGATAAACAAATCACCTTTGAAGATGCCGAGCGGCTACTTTCCACAAATGATATAATTACCTTATCTAGTTGTGCAAACAATATTACTAGAACCTTTAATGGTAATGCTGTAGATGTCGAAACGCTGATTAATGCAAAATCTGGAAGGTGTCCCGAAGATTGTTCTTTTTGTGCTCAATCGTCCTTCTATAACACAGGAGTAGACAAATTTCCTCTTTTATCAAAAGACGTAATTTTGGAACAGGCACAGAAAGCAAAGGAAGCAGGTGCGACAAGTTTTTGTTTTGTATGTGCTTATAGATCTCCCCCGGAGAAAGATTTTGAACAAATTTGTCAAACTATTGAAGAGATCAAAAAGAACGTAATGATAGATATCGATGTATCTCTTGGATTTATGACTCATAAAATGGCCAGGAGATTAAAGTCTCTTGGAGTCAAACGCTACAATCATAACCTGGAAGCATCTGAAAGCTATTTTTCTCAAATATGCAAAACACATGATTTTGCTGATAGAGTAAATACAGCCAAGCTTGTCAAAGAAGAAGGTCTAGAGCTTTGTTGTGGCGGTATCATAGGTATGGGAGAGAGTCCCAAGCAGAGATTAGAACTTGCATTTTCTATTAAATCACTTGATCCAGATGAGGTTCCTATCAATATTTTAATATCTAGAAAAGGAACACCGCTTGAAAATATACATCCTTTGGATCCTATGGATGCAATAAAAACAATAGCAGTTTGGAGATTTATAATGCCAAAGACAATATTAAAGATAGCGGGAGGAAGAGAAGTACATCTGAAAGATAAGGAAAGAGTTGCTCTAAGAGCTGGCGCAAATGGAATAATTACAGGAGGTTATCTTACAACAGGTGGAAACAGCGCCAAAGAAGATATTACGATGATACGAGAAATTGGCCTTCAAACGCACTAATAATTATAACGATTTTATTCAAAACGAGATCGCAACGCTAGAAAAGGATAATTTGTATAGAAGGCTAAAAATAGTTTCAGTCGAGAAGAAAAGAGGAACAGCTAGAGTAGATGGAACTGAACAGATCATTAATTTATGCTCGAATGATTATCTTGGTTTATCTCAGAACAAAGAAATTTTAACAAAAACTATTTTATCCCTTAAACAGATATCGCAGTGTAGTTCTAGGTTAATTGCAGGGAATGATCCAAATATAATAGCCCTAGAAGAGAAGCTTGCTAAACATCGTGAAGTTGAATGCTCTCTAGTTTATCCTACTGGATACATGGCAAACCTTGGTGTGATTACGACTCTTGCAGATAAATTTACTACTGTATTAAGTGATGAACTCAACCATGCCAGCATAATAGATGGATGTAGATTGAGCAGTGCAAATATCAAGGTTTTTCGCCACAATGATATGGAACACCTTTTGAAGTTAATCAAAATGATATCTTCCGAAAGAAAAAAAATTGTTGTTACAGAAGGAGTTTTCAGCATGGATGGTGATATATCAAACCTACGACAAATATGTAATATTGCGAAGGAGTATAATGCGATAACACTTGTTGATGATGCACACGGCGATTTTATATTCGGTGATTCATCACCATTATCTTCTCGTTTTTCTGGTGTCCCTTCGTATCTTCGAGTCAACGATGAAGTTGATGTACAGACAAGTAGCCTAAGCAAAGGTTTAGGGTGTTTTGGCGGGTATGTTGCTTCTACAAGCCAAATAAGGGAACTTCTTATAAATAAATCGCGTCAGTTTATCTATACCTCTGCATTACCTGAGCACCTCTGCGTTTCTGCATTAACTGCTTATCGTATAGCGAAGGCAGGTAACCTACAAGAAAAGCTATTTGAGAATCTTAATTATATGTTCAAAAACTTGTTACAACTTGGTTTCAAACTCGAATCAAAATCTAGTAGGAGCCAAATTATACCTGTCGTTATAGGAGATGAGAGGATAGCTATTGAGTTTTCAAAACAATTACTCGATAAGGGTATTTTTGTTCAGGCCATACGATATCCCACAGTGAAAAAGGGATCAGCAAGGTTAAGGATATCGGTTACTGCGCTACATAACAATAGTCAATTGGCATATGCAATAGACTCTCTGGAAAGCATAGGGAAAAAACTAGTAATCATTTGATTGTTTTTATCAAGCACAAAAGATAAGAGTTTCGATTGGTCTTTCAATAGTTCTTAGAAATCTTAAACCGTTCGGCGCCATCCGCCTCATTCCTAAATCCGATCATAAATAGTGATTTCTATTTTCACAGCCTAGGCTCTTCCTTAGGTCAATATATTTCTAAACTCGAGTTTAGAAATGAAACCTATTAAAAGATCATCAACTCAGTTTATTTATAAAATGGCGGACATTGTAATAAATTTGAAACTGACTGAGGATCAGAAGCGGGAAATTCGTATGTATGTTGATTCTCTCACGACAGAAATGATTCTATTTGGATTACGGTTCGCATACAAGCGTTACATAGCCATATCTGGCGGGTATCTTATGCCTGGAAGAAAAAGTATAGTGAAAAGAGAGACTCATCTTTTAAGTAATAATCAAGCAAAATGGAGATTGAATAACTGGAGTTCTATGATAAAGGCATACAGAGAAAAAGGCTATAGCTATCCTACTATTTCTAGAATAAAAAAAGTTCTGAAAGTTGTCGGGAATAAATAGATTACAAGAAAAACATATTTCAATACATCGAAGCCTCAGCCCTTTCGCTTTCTAGGTGCCGTGTAGGAATCTCTGGGAATTTATCCTTCATTTTTTGTTCTACAATCGCACTAGCTTCTTCTATTATTTTCATAGAATCTTCGTTCAAACCTCCTTTGAATCCATTTATTTCTGTATGGGGCATCTGACCTGAATCTATCATAATACCTCCTAGCAAGTCCGATATCTGTTCAAATGACTGATCCGCTTCGGGCATCATAGATGAAAGCCCTCCTTGTATTCCCTTTATTACAGACATGGCCGGGCTTAACGTTACTACAACATCGCCTAACTCTGTCATTGTGTTTAGCCTTAATTCTACTTGTTCCAGAGCCAATCTAGATGAAGACACCATCTTATTCATCTTACGAACCTGTGACAGCTCCGAGGACAATATTTTAGCATACTGAGTCTCATGTTTCTGCAGAGCTTGTACTACACGCTTAAAAATTACTTTGTCCTTTTCCTGCATCTTAGACGATATTGAATCTAACTTGGAAATTTGCAATCGCAATTTGTGTTGTGCTTCTTCGATACGGGGTTTCAAAGGAGCACGAGGTTTGATTCCTTCGATAATCTTATTGCTGACACTTTCACCTTTAGGTTTTATCCACTTATTGCCGAATGACATTATAATATTATAGTACCTATTGTCGAACGGGTCGATAATATAAAAATACGATTGTCCCAAGTACTTATGTCACTGAAGTTACAGTTTTTCGCAGATACGATTTCTTATTTTCGGATAAAAACAAAAAGTTACTACCTGAGGTGATTGCAACAAAATGACGGGTATCCCTTTTCCTAAGCTGACGGTTCTAAAAAATAAGTTGTTGTTCGTCTATTGACAGTCTCTCCATCCTTCATTAAATCATTGGTGTCAGTCATGTTGTATGTGAGCCTCAACATACAACATATCTTTCGGTTGACTAATAGAACGCTATGATATTATATGCAGTTCTTTCAAATCGTCGGCTCAGATATTTTTATTGATCATCTAGGTGTTAAAATGTGTTATTTCCGAGGTGTTGACGTCTAAATCGACTTTTCTTGTTTGGTCTTAATAAGTGACCCTAAGATCATACAGGGTTAACGGGGAATGCCCCGCAAGTATGACAAAACTGCGTAGTAGAATTAAAACAGCCTTTACAGTCGGGGCAACGAAGATATAAACATGGTTCGTCTTTCGGAGCCGGAAAATACTTCCGGAATACAGTATAATAGTAAAGTTGTTCTTTATCTTTGATTCTTACACCCTCAAATAGCGCTCGTTTTGTTCCCATCTGAAAATCTCTCTCGGCCATATTCATTGAAATGAAATCTTTTATGTTTATAATTCCTGCTCCTTGCTCTTGAGGTGATTTAGATCTCCATGCTATTTGTTTGCCGAGTTTGAACTCGTAACATTTCCTTAAAATAAATTTACCCCATGTTTGTCCAGAATATTGGCCTATTTTCTCATGTATGTCAATTGATTTGGTATAGATAAGAAATTTTTTATCCAGAAAGGGTGCTTTGATATCCACGCCTATTATTTTTCCAATTAGCAACGAAGAAAAATGCATGGCCTGCCAAAGTTTATGTAATTTGCCGTCAAGAGCATGGAGGTCCGTATAATAGCGTTTAAGATAATTGTAACCTGCAAATAATTCATCGCCTCCATCGCCAGTCATAAGGTTCTGATAACCTTGTTCTTGTGCAGCTCTTATCCCAGCGAGCAATACACTTGAATTTCTGATTTCCATAGGATCAAAAGTTCTAAAAATGCTAATCAGTTGTTCAATTATTTCCAGTAATCTTTTGTAGCTAAGTCTAATCACTTTATGATCTTTACTATACATTGCTGCTACTAATGAAGCCGGTTTGACATCAGGAGCATTCCGGCCCAGAGAAATTGTTAGGGACATCGCTGGATTCAATATACACGCAAGAATACTGCTGTCCAGTCCGCCTGAAAGCAAGAGTACATCAGCGTAATTTCTCTTGACACTCATCTTCAAATGCGATTGTAGCTTTCTGCAACTCTCATTATACAATATATTTGATCTCCTAGTTATTTCCAATCTACGACATTGTAAGAAACGACAACGATCCTATATACCAATATATACTTTTTCTTTACAATTTTATCCAACGCAAGGCAAGTTTTTAAACACCATGTGTTGGTAAAGACTTGAATGATAAAAGAGAAAATCAAAGTGAATAATCATCCTTACAATGTAACGATGAATGAGCAAACTCAAATGTATACTATGAGATTGCGCAGGCTTTATCAGCAGAGCTATAGCGACATGGATAGCTTCGATGAAG
Organism: Candidatus Nitrososphaera maunauluensis; assembly: GCA_041156085.1. Taxonomy (GTDB): domain Archaea; phylum Thermoproteota; class Nitrososphaeria; order Nitrososphaerales; family Nitrososphaeraceae; genus Nitrososphaera_A; species Nitrososphaera_A maunauluensis. The sequence continues at coordinate 2,246 of JBEVTH010000003.1, read as the reverse complement.
TTAGTTCAGAGATATCTACTACAGTGAATAACCTTCTAAAACATGCCATCTCTCCAGAGGTAAGAGAAGACGACATGGATGGTGTGATACAACAATTACTCAAGATGTATGAAAAAACATCTCAAAGATCGTAGAAAACATTCTAAAAGAAATTATCAACCAATCGCACTGCGTGTTTTCAGTCATTAATAGACAGAAGTTATTTGACCTTTTAGAATAAAGAACTTTTGATTCAACAATTATAATAAGGTCTAAGTAATAATGAACGAGTCCATCTGTGTATGAGGTCAATACGTGGTGTTACAAAACAATGTATTAATCCTGCCTGCGCATTATCATATGAGATAAATAATGACATCTATCGATGTTCTTGTGGTTTTCTTCTTGATGTACGATACAGTCAAACCAAACCGCGATCTCTTATCGACGTGTTTTTTGAAAGGAGAAATTATGGCAAGAACATATACAATGAAAGCGGAGTTTGGCGTTTCCGAGATCTGATTAATTTTTTAGAAATCGACACTGAAAATTTTGATGAGTGTGCAAAATTACTTGTATCTCTGGATGGTTCCGAGGGTAGATTATCTAGGCCCTACAAAATGAGTAAAGTTGCCGACTATGCAAATATGGATCATGATTGTTTCCTTTTGCAGCCAGAGGGATACAATCCTAGTGGATCTTTCAAGGATAACGGGATGTCAACAGCCCTCAGCCATGCGAAGATGTTGGATGTCAAGAGGTTGGTTTGTGCGTCGACTGGAAATACTTCTGCTTCGGCGTCAATGTATGCTGCAAATGAGGGTATGGAGTGCGATGTTTATATCCCAAAGGGGGAAATTGCACCTGGAAAACTTGGGCAGGCGTTTCAATTCGGCGCCCAGGTAATTCAAGTTGATGGCAATTTTGACGATGCGCTTTCTATATCCTTAAAAAAAGCAAGAGAGAACGGAGGATACACTGTAAATTCAGTAAATCCGTTTCGCCTTGAAGGTCAAAAAACAATTGTCTATAGAGTAATGGAACATCTCAATTGGGAGTCACCAGATTGGATAGTATATCCAGGTGGTGCTTTAGGGAATACCTCAAGCTGCGGTAAGGCTTTGATTGAACTATATGAATGGGGATGGATAAAAAAGGTTCCAAGAATCATTGTAGTTAACTCTGAAGGTGCCAATACATTCTATGAACTTGTCAACGGTTTATTTGAGAATACACCACTAAAATGGAATTATGGTAAGCCCGATTTAAAAATGATTGAACGTTATTATGCATTAAAGGATAAGCATGGCATTCGTCCAAAGACAGATGCCACTGCTATTCAAATAGGAAAACCTGCTAACATAGTGAAGGCTCTCCGAGCAATTGATTTCACTAATGGAATAGTTATTGAAGTTAATGATAAGGATATGAGCGATGCTATGAGTCTTGTTGGTTTAAATGGATTTGACTGTGAGATGGCTTCCGGTGCAGTCCCAGCTGCGGTTCAAAAGCTTCGACAGGAAGAGGTTGTTAAGAAAGATGATCTTGTAGTAGGTATACTAACAGGGAGGCAAAAGGATCCCCGGCTATCTGTAGAGTATCATACAAACCATAATAACGCTTTTGCAAGACCTCCTAAAGATATGTGATAGGGAGAGATCTACCTTGCCATTGAATGTATCTAAATAATCCTTATTAAAGTTCACTCTGGTATAGTGTTAACATATGATAGACTATGAGTTTCTTTACGACTTTAGCAAAGGAGTACTAAAGCTTGATCAGTATATAAGATGGGTCGGCATTGCTAATAAATTCGGTATTCTTCTCAATACAGAACACAGAGAAGGCTTGAAACCCTTTCTGACTGAAGAAGAGAATGAGGATTATGCATCACTTACAGTAACAAGACACAAAACAAGAACAAAATTTGAGCCCAAAGTAGGTAAGTTAATTTATGCTGTTGGACGATATCAAAAACTAAATAGAGCAACTATACCTATAAATGATTATTATTATTTACTTATAGCGCTAGATATTGAATTAAAAAATTTTGAAGAGGTGATAATGCAGAAGGTGATTCCACTTGTTGAAAAAGAAAAAAATAATTTTATTGCACATGACGACAACGCATTGAAACAGTAACTTGAATATTTTTAATCAACGTTCATTCTTCTACTACAGAGTTGGTATTTACTTGAAATAGAAATATTATAATAAAATAAAAAAGATGGTCTATCAAGACCAATTAAATTTTGAAGTATCTTGTT
>JBEVTH010000002.1:9252-49296 GCA_041156085.1 Candidatus Nitrososphaera maunauluensis | reverse complement strand
ATGACTTACAGTAGATTTAAGTGAAAAACGATTCTATTAAGACTACGTTTTCTTGAAGATAATACTTTGTATTCAGATAGTAAGGGCTCATAACTTTGATAACTTACTGTCAAGAGTAAAATCAAATGATTGGGTCTTTCAGATCTTAATGAAGAGGAACATACAACAGTAATACTAATCCTCTTTTACGAGGACTAGGCGCAGAATACCTCTCTTCCACACCAACATTGATCTCAACAGTTGAAAATAAGACACAACTATCTTGTTGTATGCATCAATGTACAAACCAATAATAACATCCAGCACCATAAGAATAACAATGCGATATATCTGTCCTGATTGTGGTAAGGAGCTAATTGAATATGCTGTGTTTAGTGAATTTCGTGGTAGCAATGGGTGGATTTGTGATAAATGCAAGCAATTTTATAGTCAAAAAGAAATCAAAAAGATTGTTTTTAATGTATAATGCTGTATAGGCTTAGCACTTATCCTAAGGATACAATAGTATTAAGATTGTAAGGGATTTTTTATTGACAATTCCTTTCTCTGATCTGTCTGTTTTTATGAATTACTACCAAAGGTACTAGCATAAGTACTATAGCTGATACATTAGACGGAGTAGCGGGTGAAAGTAATGAAGGTAATGGTGTACTTGGTCAGTCCAATATCGGCTCTGGAGTAGTAGGTACTAGCTCTACTTCGACTGGAGTACATGGTCAAAGTGATAATGAAAATAGAGTTGTGGGACTAAGCAATAACCTTGGCGGTATGTTTGCTCAAGGTAAGACAATTGGAATAGCAGGAACATGTGATAATAGTACAGGGTATTTGGTAATTCATCAAATTCTAATGGAGTAGTAGGACAGAATGATTCTAGTTATGACGTATATGCATTAAGTGCTAGAACTATTGCAATAAACGCAACGGGTGGAATCGCTGCGGTATATTCATATAACACTACCATTAATGCAGGTGGTGGAGGACCTTAAAATGATGTCCTCTCTCTACACAAGGTAATGCAGGAGAATTTAATGGAAATGTTTCTGTGGTATGCATATAACTAAATCTGGCGGAGGCTTTGGAAATGAGATCTTCATAAAAATCGTGTTCACAATATGATTTAACTACTTTTGATTATTTGTATATTAGATTATTCAATGCCATGTATAAAGAGAGATTGTCTATCAGCTTTGAGTTTAATATTATGTCGGACGTTTTCGATTTTTTCTTTCTTTCTTGTAACCTGCTACTCAGTAGTGGATGTATATAAGAAAACGACAGATTGGAGTTCTTGTATGTTAGGCTCTAATATAGAAGAAATGAAATGCATTTCTGTATATTATGCTACCGCCATGGAAATAGCTGCTTTGCTTCTTATCTATGGTCTTTATGTCTTTGTATAGTGTGTTGCTTCAATTCCTCTCTAGAGTTAAATTTCTCATTGCATAATTCACACGAAAAGCTTGCATACACTGGTAGTAGATTCATCCGATTTCCGATGGCTAGTAACGCTGCTATCTCCACTAGATTTCGTTTCTATTTGGTCTATCGACAGAGCCATCAAATTAATCAGAGAGATGAAACAATTCTTTGATCCTTTACCATTTGATTTTAAAGAAAACGTGGTAAAACTTTCTATTCACTTCACCCACATTCTTATGATTTGATACTTATTGACATTAGAATGAAACTTATTTTAGTTCACTCATATCATGTGAACAATCACTTTTGTCATAATGTTATAGCGACTATTACTGAATTCTGTGCTTTCTTGGGTAATTTCGTCTGGTATTTTTATAATACAACTCTGCTTTTGTAGTTTTGTCGCTGCAATAGATATGATTTCGCCAACATGTTGATCTATCCCCAAAACATCGGCTAAAGCAGCAGATGATATATTAAGAATTGACTCTAATAAGAGGAAATCATGACTAATTAGCAACTCCTTTAATCCATCGGGGATGTCTAATTGACTGACAGTAACATTATGCTGGGATGCTGTCTGCTCTTTGGGTAAAGATATCATTGAAGGCGAGGTTAACTGAACTTTGAATTCTTTATCTTTGTCAGAATATGTATCCATGTTATTATCTATAGAAACTCTATAGTTTAATACTGCTTGGGCTATAGTTTATGGCATTCGTATCCATATTCCTACTTAAAGAAGAAGGATCGACTTACAGAAGAAGCAAATACAAGTTAGATTTAGCTGCAGCACTTGAATATCAATCAAAGCAAACGAGTAACTATATCAAGGATAAACGAACTGGGATCCCTAGGTGTAGACACCTATTAAGCAGACATTTATGCAAGAATATATTGCAAACTTACCATCAATGATAATTTTTTGCTTTATTTAGATTATACTACATCTGCAATAGAACTTGACAAGGAAAGGCTAGAAAATAGGAAGAAGTCGTTTTCAGTATTTGGGTAGAATCTCCTTTCGTAACTGGTTTAGAAATAATTCCATAAACTCTGTACGCTCTTCTGCTATCTTTTTTGCTGTTTTTGTGTGCATTGAATTTTTTAATATCATCAACTTCTTTTTAATATGGTCTAGTGTCCATTGCGTATCATCTAATTGTCTTTCTGTTTCGCAAAATGCATCTGTTGGATTATAAAGAGACCTATTTTCGCTTCCACCAACACTAAAAGTTCTCGCTATTCCTATGGCACCTATTGCATCTAGCCTATCTGCATCCTGCAAAATTTTACCCTCTAATGTTTGAGGAACCAACCTCTTTGAATAACTATGTGATCTTATAGCATCTGCAACCTTTTCTATTTTTTCTCTTGGATAATTTTTGTACTCAAGTAATATTTTCTTGGCAATTTCTGCGCTATCATCTGCTGAATTTATTGTTTTGCTACTTCCCTTTGGATAAACTACCAGATCATGTAAAAGAGCTGCAGCAAGAACTATATCCAAATCAACGGATTCTTCTTGTTTGCTTATCATTTCAGCATTTTTGTATACTCTTAATATATGTTGGAAATCATGAGCAGGAGATTGATTGTGCAAAAGTAATTGTACTGTTGTCGTTATTTGTTCAAGGTTAATCATCGTCGTCATAGTCATTGTTGTAGAGAGCATTGATTGTCATTTCACATATATAAAACAAATAGATGGCTGTAAATAATCAGGTAGGCAGCACCTAATCAAAGTATCACTTTAAGAATAGTTCAGTAACATGAAGTTTTCCATACCACATGAACAACAGAGCTTGGCACAAACTCCATGATAATAATTGTGTATGCCAAAGCTTGGCAGCCTATTATGCGGGGCCTTCTATCACGTATCTAAAAAAATACAGGAAAAGGTGCTACTAATTGAAAATAGACAAATACATATAGATTTAATATTTTCAAATTAAAACATTGCAAGAGATGAACTTATTGAAGAAGGGGTCAATATTGTGGTAAAGTAGGCCTACTTTTGAGCCATTTTGCACAAAGTTTTTATTATTTTGAAACTAAGTACGACGTACTCTCAGGCTATTATTATCATATTCTCATGATATCAAAAAACATTAGATTCATAGCTACCCTGTAGGGTAGATCTCCCATAGAAAGATCTAACTTTGTTTTGTGAGAGAGCATGCTAAAATAGACAGAATAGCATGTCCTTGGCTTATAAAGAATTTTGTTGATAAAGATGCTGAATTTCTTTTTGTACCAGCTCATAAAGTAATACAAATAACAAAAGAACAAAATGCAATTCCATTTGATGTTCCAAATGTGGAATTAGGCCATCATGGAGAAGAATGCTCATTTGATGCCATAATAAAGAAATATGATTTAGACAAAAAAGATCCTGCATTACTTGAACTAGCGAAGATTGTTAGGGGTGCCGATACACCAAATAGGAACCTAACACCCAATCCGAAGGTTTGGTTGCTGTGGCTGCTGGCTTTAGCATAATCTCAAATGACGATTATGATAATATGGCTAGACAATCCTGTGTTTATGATGCACTATATGCATATTGCGGATCAGGATCAAAAAATAAAGATACTACTAGTAGTCACTAATGATGAAAATAATAGCGTGCAAGAAAAAAGACAACCTTATGATAACCAACCAATGCTAAGGTTTACTCCGTATTTTATTGATGACGCCTTTTTAATGACAATCTTCAGGTAACATGTGTATACAATCGACAAACAACAAGAAGTGCTGATCTATCATTATCTAATTTAATAAAACAAAATGCTCCACATCAAGGAAGTATACCATCAGCTGCGGTCACTCTAATCGACTTTAGTGATCTTCAATGTCATTTATGTAACAGGTTCGTAAAAGCGACAGAACCGCAGATTAACTCAACTTATGTTCAGACTGGCAAGGTTGCTTTAGTATTCAAACACTTACCCAATAGAGGATTTGATTCTTTACCTGCTGTTCTGGCAGCGCAATGCACCAATGACCAGGAAAAGTTTTGGCAGTATCACAACTTACTATATGACAATCGAGGACCTATTGACTCAGGATGGGCAAACATAAACAATTTGAAGAAATTTGCATCACAAATACCAGGATTAGATATACAAAAGTTTGATTCATGTTTTGATAGCCAAAGGTACAGGTGTCTCATAGATAGCGATGTTTCACTCGCACACTCATTTGGATTTATGCAAACACCCTCTTTTATAATAGTTAAAAAAGACGGCTCAAATCCTCAAAAATTAGAAGGACCACAACCTTTTCCAGAATTCAAGGCATTGATAGATAAGGAACTCGTAGGGTGAGAAGTATTAAAGTGATAGAGAGGGAAAATAGGTACACACCAGATTGGATAGATGATAGTGAATCTGCTCGAAATGTATCATACAAGTCTGTAGAACCTGCACACCCATAACAAGGGGGTAAAATTCACTGCCTAGTTTAGCTGTATAAGTTGGTGGATAGTCATCACATGTAACCTTACTATCTGATACTATGACAACACAGTCATTACATCTGCATCCTATTACACATGTCATTTTGGGAAATTTCTTTAATGATTGTTTATATTTAAATCTAGGAGAACTGTACACACTTTTGCTGATGGACTTAGTTAGCTTTAATCCTTCGTCCGACGGCAGTTAACACTTATTCAGATTGCTTGTAGTAGACGATAAGTTAACAGAACCTTTTTTTATCATTCTTATTATTCCTGGTCTTCTCGTACTCCCTTCTTTTGGAATATGATCAAATCTCTCTTTGTGTCAAGCATTAGCCACTAAGCTTAAAGCTAGGCGATGAATGTTCTGTCATCCTTTTTTCTCGTCTCCCTAATTACCAAGTCTAAATATTGTCTAACTTCGTTATCATCTTTCATTGAAGATTCTACTCCTGTTTCTTTTTCCATAGCACCTGCTTGTTTACGGATTAGTTTTACAACCTCTCGTATAATCTCTGCGTTCTCTTGTGCATTACCTAAAGTATCTAGCAGAGCATACTCCTTTGCATATTTTCTGGCTAAACGACGCAATTCTGCATCTTGGGCCACTGACAGCGCGACAGAGTATATCCCTATGCTAAAGAGAAAAGAAGCAAGCACAACAAAGGCACGTTGGATTGCTCCAAAGGGTGGATAAGAATTATTGGTTATCCAGTTATTGGTCGTTGGAGAAATTAAAATGGTTGAAAATGCTGCTATAATCAAATAGTTAATGATCTTATTATGAGAAGAGGTAATTTGCCCTCCAAGAGTTTTTGCTACTAAAACATATGCAAAAGATATCACAAAATCAGCTACAACCCATCCTGCGGTACCTATTACCCTAAAGATAAGGAACGTGGGGTCGGCATATACAAATTCACTTGCAGTCGACTTTAATAATTGAGGAGCAAATATCCCAGTTAAAAAAAGTACAGGTGGTAAAATTATAATTGTCCAAAATGTTACTCTTCCTATCTGATCCTTAAAATAACGAAGGAAATATGCAACAGCAACTGTTTCTGCTATAGCAATAGCAGTAACTTGAGGGACAAGAAACATATAGAGATGAATCACAAGTTCTATTCTAGATAAGTGTCTGCTTGCCATAGAATTGCTAGAGTGGAAATCTGGATCTATGGATGGTGGTCTTGAAAAGACTAATTCCTTTGTATCAAGTACAGTACTAACTGTCAGGCTAATGCAAAGGAGCATCGATGATACAGCAAATGCCAATATCATTATATTGTGTCGTTTGTTGACACTCGACTTGAACCATGACAAGAATTTGTAAGTGCGAAAACCAAAGAACAAGATGGCTACTCCACTTATTAAGACAATTAGAGTCAGCAGGTAAGTGCTATATTGTGAAAATAACACCATTTCAACAATGATAGCTCCAAAGATGAATAAAAGTGCATAAAGAAAAATAGGTGTTGCCTTGTACAGCCTATCAAAAAACGAAGGAGCCTTAAGGTCTTTGCGCAATGCGACCATATAATCTCTAAGGGCATACAGACCTGCAAAAAATACAGTGATACTCATTGTTATAAACAATATTACACCAAAAGAAGAATTAAGAGGTTTTCCCAAAGCGTCAAGAAAGGTGCCAAAGATTACATCGGTAATTATTATGGCCCAAGCAATAAACGTCATCAAATAAGTTTTTTTGTTAATGATATTTGTAGTGACTATCAATGGCATTTTGTTTCTTGTTGTATTATGTAGTCCACAGTTAATTATATACTCTTACTATACATTTCAGCAAATTGCTGAACTGCTTATACTTTTAAAAACCAGATTTTGACCACAAGGTATGCTTCTTCATCATCAGCAATCTAATCCAAAGGTGTCATTATTTTCTGCTGCTTTGGTTACATAATATAACCTTGACAAAAGATTTCATCCCTCTGTAAGCTCAACTATAACACCTTCATGTATGAAATGCAACCCTACTGATCACTAAATTTTATCAATACATTCACTCAAAAAACCTAACACATTATCTTAATCTTTGAACATATATGCATAAACATCCGACTAGCTAAGAGAAGAACGATCTATCATCATTCAGAATCTGGACAAGAGGTAAAGGCCTACTGTATCTATAGAAATGAGATTTAATACGTATAAGATTATGTATTCCTGAGATTTTAATACTAGCCTAAAAAGATGCTAATTATTAATTCCTTCCTGCTAAACGAATCTAGATTGGTATTTGTGTTTTGGTAAAGACAATAAAATATAGGTTCTATCCCTGTCTAGAGTATTTTTCTATTATAGATTTGTGCTGAGGATACATTCTAACTAATGTTTCCATATCTCCTATCTCCCAGTCACAGTAATCAAATCCTGGTGAAACAGTACAGCCAACCAAAGAATACGAATCGTGGTCATTAACAGATGCTGCAAACCAAGAACCTGACTTTACGACTGCTTGAAACGTCTCTCCATTATCAATATCTATCCCTAATCTGACTTCGTTTAATTTTCCATCTGTTTCTACTATATGTAGAGTCAAACTGTTGCCAGCATAAAAATGCCATATCTCATCTGACTTGATTCTATGAAACGATGAAAATTGATCTCCTATTAGTAAATAGTAAATAGCAGTACAAGCATGACGGGATACATCATATTCTGGCAAATTTACGAATTTTTCAGACTTGTATGTTTCGATAAAATATCCGCCTTCTGGATGTTGCATCAAATTAAGTTTTTCAATCCAGTACCTAGCCTCTAGATTCAAGACTGAAGGTATATCTAATAGCACAATTTTATGTATACGTTTAGATAGTGATCAAGGGTATTTTTCCACTTTTTTAGCACAATTGAAAACATTATGGAGTTTTACTATCAAATACTGAATTCAGAAAGTAAAATAAAAGTTGCCAACAACGATGTCGATATTTGCTAGTTTCCTGGATTTAGAATTACTATTGTAAGTTACAATATTAGTAGAGGAGTTTAAGCAATTTAACATTATGTAAGATAGATCTAAAATAACTCGCTAACCGACATAACGTTATGCATAACGTATAGTGTTGCAAATAAGAAGAAACATACATCTCACAAAATGTTCATTTGTAAGGATTATAGATTAAGGTCTCTTCCTTTAACTGAAGATGAACATAGTTTGTGATGAAATATCAAGTACCTAGTAAAAAAACTGCATCATATTCTAAAGCATTCGCTGACTGATTGAAAAACCATTCATAAGTATGTTAAATGATATTACTTATTACAATTAAATACGATTTTGTTATTGTATAAGATGGCTCTAACGTTCTATTCTCCTCTATAGGCTAGAGGATTTTTCTCTTAGTTTTCCTCTCGTCCTTAAGGAGTGAAGTGCAGTGTGTGTTTTATTATTGAAGCGTATGGGGGTAGAATGCGGGCAGAGTGATGATGATGATGGAGAACAAGGAGCTACTTTTTACTTTAGCCTTCCTATAAGCAGCGGATAACAAACAACTACTTTATTATTAGAATTAAGGATAATAATTCCATGCTTTTGATGGTCAACGATTCTTTTTCTAGATAGATCATCTAGAACATCTTCAATATATTCTACTTATAATGTGTTGGGTCATAGTTACAGAAGTAAGAAAGTAGACGCATATTATGATTACACTAGTGATCTGTTAAGTGTCTACCATTGAAGTTATTTACAAGATATCCATTGCTCTAATCACAAGTCATTAAGTAATGAGGAAATCAGAAAGTTATAGAATCTTCACAATGACATCTTCACTACATAAAACCAGCATTTTAAGCCAAATTGATATGAGCCATTCCATATTACATTTCCACCATTATTACTTCCTTCTTCTTTAGAATAGCACCAATATCACGAAATGACATTCTTGCTTTTGGGTTATTTCACGTACATTTTTGCATATTGTATAAAGTAAAAATTACATGCACTCAAATTCAAGGAAAGGGCATAGGAGATGGCAAAATCAAAGGCGTGTCCTTATTGCTATTATATGCTGGATTAATAGGCTTTCCTGTGCCACTACTACCGTCACCAACATTATTACCATTACTGTCACTGCTAGCAGTTCCAGTGTCTTTGCCAGATGGTAGTGAATTACGTTCCCTAATAGTATTACTACTAACTGTTGAATGACTATCCTGAACAGTACTTGTCTTACTATCACTACCAGAGTTAGTCATAGTACTTCCTCTACTTGCTCCTGTCGTTGATGGTGTAGAATGGTCATGATTGTTCTTGCTGCTGCTATCATGATTGTTCTTGCTGCTGCTATCATGATTTACCGATTGTTCAGAACTAGCAGCCCCTTCTTGTTTAGCTTGTGCTAATTGTAACAGATGGGTTAGAGAGACCGTATAATTAGTGATGATAAAACCAGCAACGAATATAGTTAAAGCTACGATAAGTGGCTCTCTATTTCTTGTTATAATATCTTCTAATAATCTCTTAATCGCTCTTGACCATGAACATTATGTGAAATTGCGTTATAAGAGTTATTACAATATACTATTAAATATATTAATTCATACAAGAAAATTTGGACCTAAAATCACAAAATCATAAAATAGTATCTTGATAAGAAAATTGCAAAATATAACAATCAAGTGACGGAAGGTGGTAAAAACTGCATTTGTAATGAGTTCCAAACAAAACGAGTTATGTAATATTGGAACAAAATACTACTGAATGATGGTAGAAACAAGTAATATAATTATATATTCAAGGATAACAGAGTCATTTCCAATTTCAATGAAGGCTTACAATATTCGTTTCATTTGAGGAGATACGTATCATCAACTCCATGGAGTGAGGAGTGAACATGGTAATGATAGATAAAAAACTAGGCGATTGTGCAGAATTATCTCAAGCAACTTATATTTTAAAAAGGATATATAACGAATTCAACGTTAGTTTCCATATGGATAGGCTTTCTCAATGACAAGCACTGGATTGAAAAGGCAGGACCAAAAGATATTACAATTAGTCACAATGATGATAAAATAAAGGTCTCAGAGAATGGGAAAAAACGGTTAGAATATATGATTCGAGCCACACTTGATAAGCAAACTCAATAGAGATGGAATAGAGTCAGTCTTAGATTTAGCTGTATCTATCTCACATAAGCTTGCAAATGTTCTACATAAGACTAGATCCAGTAAACATATATCAAATAATTGTGAGTACTGGTGGGGCCTCAAAATTACGTCAAATTTGATCCACACGATATAAAGGAACCAAAATCATGAGAGTGTATAAGATCTATACAACAAGTTCAGTTAGATAACTTAACCATGTCCACTTAGAATACAATTGTTCAGAATTTCGAGAAAAGGCAGAGACATAATTTATACTCTCCTCATGTATGATTCCAATGGAATGAGATTAAATAATGTGTTATCAGAATATATGTTTAATACTACCCATTTCAGTAATACTTTAGGACATGATGTTATCTGGAGTATAGTAGTAATAGCACCGATCATGGCTCTAAAGAGCTGCCAACAATTATGAAGACAGCAGTTCAAGTTCTCAAATATTTGTTCAGCGATTATACAAGTGCACACGAGATATTACGTGATTTTGGTCACAATGAGAGGTTAGTATTGCACTGGATTGAATTTCTAAAACAGAATAAATACATTGAAGAAAATAATCCTGGTGAATTCATGCCAACATACAGATTTACCAAAAATCTTGGTACATCCTTCTAAATTCATAAAGGTATCTACAGATCTCCTACATTGATTTATTTTCAAATCTCTTTCTTAACAAGCTCACAAGGAATTAATGTTGGTTCACAGTGAATGTATTGTCATCGTCACTAAATACAGGCTCATCCAAAACACTTGCGGTAAATGCAATGACTCAAGATGAATAAGGTTAAAAAATATGAACAAACAAATTTACAAATTAGGTGATACATTTATCTCAATTATAGGCATCCAAGCAATAAAATCAAAAGAAACTGGGAAACTCATCGATGATTTACGCAGAATGTCTAATAAAACGTCATTGCAAGCTGTCGATGCAAATATTGTTTATGGTATTAAATATCTGATTGAGGTTTTGAAGATAACTTTAGAAGCTGAAAGAAGAAAAATAATGATTGCAAATAGGCCTGAAATTGATCTTCTACTTAGACTATCGTACACCAATCAAATATCACTTGCATTGAAGTATGGTGGTCTGAAGAATAATACTTGTGGTTGTTTCGTTATATTTTCAAAAGATAAAAACCAATTGCTAAACCTTAGAAATAATATTCTGAGATTGTGTGAAGTAAATAACTCTCTTTTGAGACCAAGTAAAACAAAGAGAGAAACAATCTCTTATAGGATAGGCTTGATCCCAAGTGTAGCTTTTAATGATTCCAATTTTACGAGATATCTTCTTGAAAGAGCATCTCTTATTACAAAATAGTGTTATTATTCCGTTTTTCTACAACCGATCTAAATATTTGATCAGGTTTTATTACTGAAATCCCTGTCTGTCCTCCAACTACTTCGACAAGTACAATCCAATCCGGATTTTTTAGATTTACCTTGTTGTCAATCTCCTTTGCAATTGTCGCAATTATATCAGAAGAAGTTACTAGGGTATGTCTCCTTTCTATAGTTATTCTAAATGTATCACCATTCTGGATTTTTAAGGCAAGCTTCTTTGCAGCATTCTTTATGCTCTTTGGTTCAGTATAAACTACTAATTCTATCGGCAATAGTCTTAAAACATAACGGATTTGCCAAGGTTCATTTTTTACTAAGTTCCGCAATGAATTCACAATTTGAAAGGGATCAAGTTTAGTAAATCCAAGCACAATCCCACTAATATCAGTAGTCTGGGATTCTGATGCGTAGTCCCCCAACATTTCAAGAGTATCAAGGAGCTCATCTTGAGCATCTTCCTCCCTATGCTTAAAAGTAGAAGCTATTAGGTTGAAATTCATTAACATCCACAGTCCTATTGTTGAATTGTAGCAAGCACCCTGTAAATTTCTTTTGATGTGATTGCTCCTTCTCTTATGATTTTTGGAACAGTAGAATCTGATAGGTCCACTATGGTTGATTCGACCCCCTTTTCTACTATTCCACCATCCAAAAGTGCATCAAAACCATGCAAAGATGAAGAAATAATCTCACAAGAACTCCTCGATGGTTTGTCGCCTGATTTGTTTGCACTAGTGCCTACTAAATATTTGCAATATTTGAGTAGTGATAGAGTACAATTGTTATTAGGAATTCTCATTCCAACACTCATTTTATTTGCGGTTACTTTAGTTGATATATTTTCATCTATGATCGGAGATACGATAGTTAATCCTCCTGGCCAGAATTTTTTTGCAAGTAATTTTCCAATTTTGCCTAATGACACAATTTTTTCTACATCATGTATATTGGATGCCAATATAGGCAGTGGTTTTTTTTTACTCCTGCCTTTTATATTAAAAATTCTTTCAACTGAATTGTCATTATATGGATTACAGCCTATACCATAAATAGTATCGGTCGGATAAACGATTACTCCACCCGCAATTACGAATGAAGCACATTTGCATATATCTTTACCTTTACAGCAGTTGAATATTAGATAGCCGTTTTTTTTGTTAATCATTTCCATTATTATTGCCCCCCTTCATTCTCCAAAAGATTAGATGTAGCAAGTTCGCTCACTCTAACACAGATACGACTTCAATTGGGAGAAGGCTAAAATATAGAATTGACTTTTATTTATAAATAATTGTGACATTTTTATTAATAATCACATTCATACGAAATAATGCATGATGCGATTACCACGTTCATGGTATAACGAAATTCTTAGTATAAAATGCATGGAATAGGATCTTAATTGCGTTATCTATATCATCCCTTTAATTCGAGGTGCTAGTTGCAGTTTTTTGACTTCTTTCTAACGTATTTAAAACAGCTGTCTCCAATTCTTGTATGACAGCTTCCACATCTGTAGGATTACTTCGAAAAACTCCACCAGCAGCAAATTTATGACCGCCACCTTCCTGTAGGTTAGCAGAGATATCACTACATGATATCTTCTCATTATTTCGTCTAATGCTTACCTTACCTTCGCTACTGTAAAATATAGCAAGGTCAGCTTGTGTTCTTTGAAAGACTTCTTCTGAGAATAAACTCGTCTGTATGAAAGGTGAAGATTGTACAAATGTCACCTTTATGTCTTTCACCTGTTTTATGCGAATCGTAGAAAGCACCTTTTTTTTTGCAGTTTCACGAAGCTGAACGTACTCATTGTAATGATTTTGCATTTCAATATCCCATAATACTCCTGCTGCAGATTTCTTTGCAAGCATTTTAAGCCTATCATAGAAGTTAGGAAAATTATGATAATACCGGATGAGCTCTGATGTAGGAGTTAAATATTGATCCTTGGTAAAAAAATCCATTGTGTGGGCCATGCTTGCAAGCTTAGCAGCCAGATCATTTTCCGGGAGGAATGTTTCATACATTAAATCGGCAGCACATTTTTTGCCAGAATTATCTATTATGATCTCAATAAATGGCTTGATCATCTCGATTGCTTTTTCAGGCCAGGGGTGGTGATCAACCCAGATTATTCGCCAGCCATTTTTTTTGGACTCTGAAAATGTCTGTTTACAAATATCGATCAAGTTATCATTAATTCCAAAGTCTGAAATGATAAAAATACCTTTTTCATTCCTAGAAGAGATCGCAGAAGAAATGCAATCGCGCATTTTTGTAAAGTCGTCTGTTCCGTAGCTAAGAAATACTGTACATGCTTGAGGATAGCGGATCAATGCAATCGCCGCAGAAAATACTCCATCAAGGTCAGACTCATGTGAAAATATAATAACTTTCAGTTATTTGCACCAACTTTGTAACAAGCTATTGACTGATCTCTTTTGTTTGAAAATCATCTCTTCAAATATCGCCTGCTTAAAGTGTGAGATTATCAACGATATAACATTTAGCACAATTATGCATTGGATTCCTGCACTCCTTGCTGCTTGAACCCCGATTGCGGCACTTTCTTTTGCCATTGATGAGGATGGTTCTAAATTCATTCTGTGCAATCGTGTCAAAAATGAAAGGTTATATGATTTGTCTTTTTGGATACTGTTTAAATATGTAAAATTCATTGACATTATCAAAAGGAGTAGAACAATGACTTGGTGTAATTGTTCGAATACCAAAAGATGTTAATATGATACTACGCATAAATTAGTTTCCTTCGCCTCGTAAATTTTTTGAATAGTCATTACTTATTTTAAATGTAATTGATAGTAATTATTGGTAGGGCAACATCAATATTTCACACACACTACATACTGATCTAGAAATTATTAACGCAGCTTTTCAAGTTCTTTGTCATCACGATAATAATCAGGATTTAGTCTAAAACCATTTGTCATCTCATATGGAACATCGCTTAGCTTCAGGTAATATTCCATCTTCTTTTTCTTAAGCTGTTTTGAGAACCACAATACAAATTGTTGCTCAATCATATGACCTTCTTCTTTTTCTATATCTGGATGTACTTCAATTAGCTTTTCTATAAAATCTGGATCAAAGTAAATTTGAAAGAATTCCCAACCCATCGCACTACCAGTCGAAGAGCATTCACATTCACTTTTTGTATGAGCTCCCCATTCAAGTTGGCCGATAAATTCCATTATGTTTTGCCTCTCGTTATCAAAGTGGAGGCATGATCCTGAAATTACGATCATAGGCGGCTTTTGGGCAAATTTTCTTTTCAAACTAACTCTAATATTGTCAGCATTCAATATAAAAGTAATGTGTTATAAGTGTTTGATACGGTCTAACTAACAAGATATTTTTGAAGAATGTTATTTGTTCGCTCTACCCCTAAGTCCAAGACATAGTTTCCAATTCTTGGTCCTCTATCAGAATTTATCATTATCTTGTAAAGCAGAGTGAAGAATTCTTTGGGTTCCATTCCATTGTCTCTAGCGATGTCAAATACTTTAGATTGTAGATTTTTCGGTGAGTCTGAATCTCGTTCAGATCCAATAAATAATTTTAGAGTCTGAATTAAGTCAGCAATGGCTTTCTTGTGATTATCTTTCATTTCAATTTCGAATTTTTCTTCATCAGAGGAGAGATCTTCAGACCACTTAGATGCAAGCTCAATCTTTTTTGTTAGATTAACAGTCTTCTCCTTCACTGCTCCATATTTTCGTAGCCTTTCGTATATTTTGTCGATCCTTTTATCGCCAGAGAATAGTGATGCTTGTTGTACAAGAACCATGTATGGTACATGTACTGTAGGCTGCTTTGGCGGTTTTAGCTGATTGACAAATTCATAAATTCCTTTTATCTTGGTTAACTTAACTTGATTCTCTTCTTTAATTTTATTAAAATATATATCCTCATAAGCATCATATTCATCCATTAATGCGGGTATATCGTCAAGTCCAACGTGTCTAGCACCAGATATACGTTTGAACAGTAGTAGTAGAATGGATTCTGGGGTACCATATCTTAACCACATTTGTGGAGTAAGTACATTGCCTGCAGATTTGCTAATTTTTTTACCTCTCTTGTCTAGAAACATCTCGTACTTTACGTGCAATGGATGCGGGTAGCCGAGAATTTCATTTGCAACCCAGTCATTAATCTTTACGGAATCCATGATGTCTTTTCCATATGCCTCAAACCGAATTTCAAGGGCTTGCCATCTTGCTGCAAACTCCACTTTCCATGCTAATTTTCCTTCTCCTTTGCGTATGTCAACTTCACCCTTGTGTCCACATCCTCTCAGATATTCGATGCCAATTTTGCTTCCAGAGCATGTATACCGTAGTTTCTTTTCATCAGGGAAATATTTATCAGCCTTCGCAACATATAGTCTACCACAAATTTCACAAATAGGAAAATATGGTAGTGTTTCATTATATTTTTCCTGACCTACGAACTCGGCTATTTTTTGGCCAAGGTGAACACTCTTCCTTAATATAGCGTCAATTTGATTATCAAGAGCCCCTTTCTTATAGGTTTCTGCTCCACTTTGGAAGCAATATTTTACACCAACTTTGTCTAGCCCATCCAAAAGGAGGTTACTCATGTGAGCGCCGTATGATGTATGGCAGTCTCCAAAGGGATCAGGGATTCTGGAAACCGGCTTTGCTAAATACTCGTTAAGCCACTTCGGTAAACCATCTGGAACCTTTCTTAACCCATCCAGGTCATCAGAATACGCTATCAATTCTGCATTATATCCAAAGTTTTTGAGAGCCATTGCTATCCCATAAGCTCTAACGGCATCACCCATACTTCCTATATGTGGTATTCCAGAAGCTCCTAGACCACTTTCCACTCTAATCAGATCTAAGCTTCGGCCTAACTTTTTTTCATGTTTTATAAGGTTATCAGCCACTTTGTCAATCCAAGTGCCTTTACCTATTATTTCATCTGTCATTGTAGCTACAATACCTTTGATACATAGGGACCATTTTGAACATAGCCAAGTTTTTTGTAATATTCTCTGGTTCCTATTGCACTTATAACTGACAACTCTTTTACCCCGAACTCAACCTTTGCGATTCTCTCTGCTTCCTGCATCAGCTTCAGTCCATATCCTTTATGCTGGCAGGATTTGTCGTTTCCTCGCTTTCCTATATTCAACATTTGACCATATACATGCAATTCCCTTACAATTCCAGCAATATCTTTATTGTATTTTTTCAGCTCATTCCTGGAAGGATTCATAACTTTACGTAGTCGCAAAAAACCTAGAATAGTTAATTTATCTACGCTTTCAAACGATAAAAATACTTCTTGACCATTTGAAGCTAAATAATCAATCCTGTTCATTACAACTTCGTCTTCAGAAAGACATCTCCTTTGCAAACCGATCTCTCTACAGCGTATGCATCTACATCTGAAGCCCATCTCATCCAATTTCTGTAGTACCATCTGCCTCAGATTTCCACTCTTGGGGCCAGCGACAATATCTTTGGGTTCTATCTCTCGTTGAACTCGCATTACTCTTACCCAAGGCGGTATCATCTTTTTTATTGCAAGCAAAACAGTCATTAAATCATTATCGGAATATGCATGATACCTGCCCTCTTGGTATAATTTGAATAAACCGGTGTGTTTCAATACAAGAGTCGGATATATCTTTAGCATATCCGGCTTAAAACAGGGATTGTCAAATAATGTCTGAAAATCCCGTATGTCCTTTTCAGGTGATGAATTAGGGAGACCTGGCATCATATGAGCAACAATTTTGTAGCCAGCATCTCTTGCAACTTGAAACGATTTGACAACGTCCTCCAAAGTATGTCCGCGATTGGTTGTTCGATAAACTTCATCGCGTAACGATTGAATACCTATTTCTATACGCGTAACTCCTAATTCAAGCATTAGATCAATATGCTGTTGTTTACAATAATCCGGTTTCGTTTCTAAGGTAAAACCAACACATCTGTTTTTTGCAGTTTCGTTAGTTATGATCGCTTCTTGGAGATTGACAGAAGGTTTTATTCCATTCAAAGCGTCAAAACATAATTTTGCAAAATCCTTCTGATACTCTTCTGGCATGAAGGGAAAAGTACCACCAACTATAACCAGTTCGACCTTACTGGTGTCGTGTCCTCTTGTATGTAATTGATATAATTTGGACTGGACCTGTTTGTATGGATCATATTCAGATTTTTGAGCAGATTTTGTAGAAGGTTCAGATCCGGTGTAACTTAGTGGAGTATTAAATTCAATTCCACCTGGACAATATATGCACCTGCCTTGAGGACAGCCAAATGGCTTCGGCATTACCGTAATTACTGCTACGCCTGAAGCTGTCTTTATGGGCTTAACCATCAAAACTTTCCGGTAACGACTATCATTAGAGAGATGTTCGATTATATTTTCATTCTTTGGTAAGGTAGAAAGATGATATTTCGATGCTGTTTCTCTCACGATTTTCAAGATAGACTTGGCTGATATGTTCTGTTTTCCTTGGATTTGTTCAGCAATCGATTTACAAGCTTGAACATAATTAGAATCTGTTTCTGCAGTGGCCTTTGGATATATGAGCAATTTTTAAAAAAGATAATCCCATAACGAATATTAATTTTTGTATATGTGAATTAATAAATACAGCATTTGTTTTTAAAAATAAATGAAATTAAAAATGTAATACATTGATTAACATCCTATGTATCTAATCCTCTACAACCATATATTGAGTTTTGAATAGATTTTATATATTATATGGATATTTTCTACAATACTTCATTTTTTCCGTCTATGTTAGCTATAACGTTTTCCTTCTCATCTTTTTGATCAACTATTCCTATCTGACTGCATCTCATATGGTATTTCTCAAAGATACTGATGACTGCATCGACAGAATGTTTCGGAAGTATTATACAAAATCCAATTCCCATATTGAATGTTTTGTACATCTCTTTTGTTTTGATATGCCCATCTATTTGTATCTGTTTGAATATGCCCTGCGCCTTTGGTAAGTTATCAAGGTTGTACCTTACTTTCTTATTGAGACGTGTTAGCTTTGTAAATGAGCCGCCAGTGATGTGAGCGAAACCATGAATCGAAATATGTTTTTGTTTTAATATTTCTGTAACTGGTTTGACATATATGATGGTAGGGGTAAGCATTTCTTCTCCTACTGTACGTATCAAATAGGGGGCAGTATCATCAACAGAATATTTTGAAAGAAGAACTTTTCGTGCTAACGTATAACCGTTTGAATGCAAGCCACTGCTTTCTACTCCTAAAATTATATCACCACTTTTGATTTTATCACCCAATATTAGATTGGACTGATCCACAATCCCAAGGACCATGCCAACAAGGTCGAAGGTATTTTTATCATCTCCAGCAATGAGATCTGGTAAGATTGCAGTTTCTCCTCCAATTATTGCCATGTCTGATTGTCTTGCTCCTTTAACTAGGCCTTTTGCTAATTCTTGTACAACATGCTGATTTGCAGATTTCAATGCAATGTAATCTATAAATGCAAGTGGATGTGCACCGAGACAAATAATGTCATTGACATTCATTGCAATACAGTCAATTCCAATATTATCGAAACGACTCATCATTTGGGCTATGACTACCTTTGTTCCAACTCCGTCACAATGCATGGCAAGGATTTTAGAACCTATATCAATCAATCCTGCATAATGTCCAAAACCTGAAATAACGTTTCCAATAGGAGGAAAGGCGTGAGTAAGAGAAATTATATCTCCAATTGATTTCTGAACCGCTCGGATCTTTTTCACGTCTATTCCTGCACGACGGTAGGTCATTCTTTTTGATATCAAATGAGGTAGTGATACAATAAAACTTAATTCTAATAAATATTGTATGATAAACAAGTGCACAAGACTATAATAGAAGCAAAATGTTAGAGTTGAGGTTTTCTTAACTTAGTCTATTATGACATAACACAATATATTTGGATGTTTGGATATTGTTGATACAGAAGCCCCCAAAAAATGTGGCCTTTCACAAGTTAAAGTCAATGAAATTTCCTGATTGCATCAAGCAACCTCTTTCTGATTTTGATATTCTAGTCATATCGCAGGTCAGGTATTTGTATGAATATTATCTTTGCATTACCATCAAGACCCAAGAACATTATATCGCCTATCATCCTACCTATAGAGTGACCAACAGACATGTAGTTTCTTAGGAGCAAAACTAGGAGTATAATCAGTATCTCGAAGACAAGAAGTACTTTAGAAAGATGTGAGGTTTTTCTGTTTTATAATGGCGGCTTGTTCTGTCCCTGCTGAGAAATGCAGTTGAGGTTGCAACAAACTTTGCGTTAAGAAAGGCTTAGACAAAGGAAAAAAAGTATTATTGGAATAATATATGTGGGCCGCTATACACTTCATAAATGAGGATTAGTTGATTCATTGTTATGGATAGATATAATGATGATGGCGATAGACTATCAACATTCTCGGCAGCTGGATTGGTCATTGCAGTAGCAGGACTACTTATCGTTGTCTTGAACGTTGCATCCATACTTATATATGCACAGAATTCTTCCTCTCCTGCATCTAGTCCTATTCTATCAAAAACTCTAAGTGGATCTCTTACAAGTTTACAAAATGATGCGACGACAGGCAAGACAAACGGGATCATCGGAGGAGTATATAAATGAACAATCTCAATACAGTAAATCCGATGTTCAACGCTACATTTTATATGATGAAAACAGACGGCGCTGCGACACATAAGCACACTATATCTGATTTTAAGATGAGTGGAAAACCAGCTGTTGTAAATAATTCTACTACCTTTAATAGTACATTTACTGTAACGATGAAAGAAGGCCCTGTCAAAGATGTTCCTGCTAGCATAAAGTTTACAGATAGAAATGCAGTTATCCTGTGGATTTATCCATCAAAGACCAAAAGCTACTTTGATAACACTGTGATATATGGGTACACAGCATCTAATATGTAAAGAAATGCCCAACTATTGTCAATAGATTAGAGCTTTTGCCTTCTTTTACCTTTTTTGATTATCGTATACACAAATGTGATTAGACATACGTCAGATATATTCAATGATGGATGAAAATCTGTGATATGTATAAATCTCATTTTTATTATTTTACGATCTTCTTATCCTTGTATTATTTCAAACTCGTCTATGTCTTCAATGAGTGGCAATTGATGATTAATCGTATGGTGGTGTAGTTTATGTTTTAAACTTGCAGAGTCATCCTTATCCCACTTAACCCAGATCTGTCTCTTTCCTCCTCCTATTGACTTTGGCAGTACCGCCACACAGATTATCATGCCAGTATCGCCAGGCTTAAGGGTTGTATACGAGTCAGAAGTATTTATCAGTCGAATACGCTTGCCAGCGATTAACTCTTTATCATTTTTATTATTTTTGCTGCTGATGCTATTCATTTTCTAATTCTTACATCTTTTAGCTGACAGTTATCTATTTATATATCCAATTTGTCACATAAGACAGAGAAAAACGTCTCAGAACTGAACATCTGTTTGATGTATTGTCTATAGGTGTGATACAACTGCTCAATACAGTATAGTATTTTATAATTCTGATTTAGTTGAAATATGGTAAGAAGACTTTCATCAGAATGGTCCAATGGAATCGGGCGCGGGCCATTTCAACAATATGTTTTAGCAGATCTTTACGCATGGCTTGAAGATCACTCTGGTTTTTCACATCCCTATATTAATATTCCTGCTGCTGCCTCAACCATGGGAACAAATTCAAGCTTTTTTGTTAAGATGATTTTTCCTTCAACTTAATTTGTTCGGTTACCACTAGATTTCATCAATAACAGATAACATAAGAGACTGAACTTAGAAAGCACTCTACCCTCTCTCACATAGTGATTCAAAGCTTTTTAACGACTTGATTTTTTTAAGATCTGTTCGCTGAACAAAATGGTTTGTCGTAACATATGTGAATCACTAACGAAGCCAGCGTTTGAGTATAATCAAGATATCGAAGGAAAGAAATACTGCAGACGATGTGAGGTATTTCTGTTTTATAATGGTGGGTTGTTCTGTCCTTGCTGTGGAATGCAACTGAGGAGTCCAACAACTAAAAGAGGTAAGGATAGAATTAGAAGAAAGAAAGAGAAGATAAAACTCATGTGAAAATAAATGTCAGATTCTTCTTAGCCGGATAACACTATACACTATCAAAAGCAAACGAAATATCATTACATCAGAGTAGGATCTATGATTGTGTTTTATCGCAGTTTTATTTTTTATTAAACGAAATACTTCCCGATCCACCTATCTACATAGCGTTTTTGATTTTGTAATACTACCACTCTTGAAATTTCACTTTCATCCATTATGCAAAACCCTGACATTTTATCAGATAGATCCCTTGAAAAGCTCCTAATCTCATCCATTTCAATCATGTTATTTTTCTTAAGACGTTCTATTGACATTCCTATATGCATATATGATTTCACTTCAATAAAGTGTGGATTACCATGCAACATCATTTCGGCGAATTCATTGACGAAGTCGATATTTTCGTTATATTCTCTGATCAGTGTCATTCTTAGAACGGTTCTTGTGTTTGCAGTTGCAAGAAAACACAAACTTTTCCACCATCTTTCATAGGCATCTTTATGGCGTGGTCGATTAATACGGTAAAAAGTCTTCCGATTAGATGCATTGGTAGATAGGTACAATTGGGTAGGCAGAGCATCTTCATCAGCCAATCTCTGAAGCATATCAGGCTCTTGACCATTTGTGACTAGGAATATTGATTTTGTAGATTTCAAGGTTTTCAAATATTTAATTAATTGTGGTAGCTTAGGATACATAGTTGGTTCGCCCGATAATGAAATCGCATAGTGTTCAGGAAGCAGAGACTCGTCTAGCTTTTTCTTGTCGTTCTTAGCATTACCATAGAAACCATTAATTAATTTCTTCCTCTCTGCCAATAAATTTTCAACAATTATATCAGGCTCATCAACTAATTCTTCAGGCATTTCTAATGTATCATAAAATTCAGTTGGCCTCCAACAATAAATACATCGGTTTTCACAGTTCATGACAGTTGGAGTCATTTCCATACATCTATGAGTTGAAATTCCGTAGAACTTATGCTTATAACAATTACCTTGATGAGCAAAAGCTTTTTTTGTCCAATGGCAAAGCTCAACAGAAGAATGATTATATACTCCATACTTTGCCTTTTGTAATTTTGATTTTATTTGCGGTGTTATCTGGATGAGATTGTTTTCAGTAGCATGTGAAATATATTCATCAGAGCAACTCATTTAAACTTTTACAATTAAGAATTAAATTTAAACCTTACAATAGAATGAGTAGGCGATACAATTAGAGGTGTATTCTAAACAAGATCATTAATTAAGAAGCCTACATTTTTGTAAGAGTAAGTTCTGAAAAAAGTGGTTAAACTCTTATTATGATTGATACTGAAGGGATAATGAAGATCGGACTAGATCTGGTAAACTGGAAGAAAATACCGTTGGACAGTGCTATTCATATCAAAGGTAAAGACATTAAGAAAATTTTACTCACCATAGATGTAACAATTGCAGAACTGATGTTGGCAAAAAATATACAATGTGATGCAGTGGTAGGGCATCATCCAATCGGAACTGCGGCACTTAATTTTCATAAGGTTTTTGACAGACATATTGACTATATGATAGAACATAAAGTCCCAATAGATATTGCTAAAAAGGCTGTAAAGAAATTAAAAGACAGGAATGAAGTAAGAGCTCACTCGAATATTTATAATAACATAGTGAGTGCAGCAAAGATACTGAATATGCCACTTGTAAATATTCACCAACCATGTGATGAATATATGAGAAAAGTGATTCTTGGCAAGATAAATTCTGAAAAGATTAGATATGTTTCAGATATTGTAAAGTTAATTGAAGAAATTCCTGAATTCAGAAATGCGGATACAAAAGTAAAAGTTCGATATGGGAGCACAAAAAATGAGGCTGGTCAATGGTCGCTTGTTATCGCAGCAGGAACTAACGGCGGATTTCCAATTGCTAAAACATATTTTGAACATGGTATCTCTACTGTAATATATCTGCATATCGACTACAATGATCTAACACAGATGTATAAAGAAAAATTGAAAGGAAATCTTATTGTTTTAGGTCATCTAGCTGGTGATTCAATTGGATTAAATGCTTTATCTGATAAACTAGAGGATAAACATATTGAGGTTGTCAAAATTGGAATTATACCGAATATGAAATAATAACGAGTGTATGTTAATCAAGTTGCTGACAAGACATGAGAAACAGGAACAAATATGTACAATTATATACAGTTATTTTGGCAGAAGTATTGCTGGCCTTCGTAGTATAGCCTGGTTAGTATAGGCGGCTGTGGACGACTACTACTCTTAACTAGTTATCGAAAGAAACCGCTTGAGGAGGGTTCAAATCCCTCCGAAGGCCCTATCACGAACTACTACTCTTAACTAGTTATCGAAAGAAACCGCTTGAGTGATCCATTACATGTGACGGAAGCTACTTTATATTTCGCAACTTGGAACTTTGAGATTCTATCCTCCAAAGTAAAAGTAGATATCATCTATATATCATATATTCTAGTACATATTCTGGTAATGAATATTTTTATATGTTGATAAGATAAATATTCTAGTAATAAAATTTAGCAACAATTTCTTAAATTCATATATGCAGATAGAACAAATATCATATAACTATGAACCACATAACTATTCTAGTAGCACTTGCTCTTGGAATGTTTTTATCTTCTATTTTGGTCAATACTGCTATGGCATACGCTCAACAAATATCATCATCACCACCGCATTCATCATCACCGTTACCACCATCAACATCTCCTCTTACTCCAAAATTACATACTGTAAAAATAACTTCTCCTACTAAAGGTCAACAAGTTCCAACAGGTAAAGATCTTACAGTGTCTGGAGTAACTGCTGCTGGTACCGCCGCATCCCATTGCCAAGTGTCTGTTATTGTAAATGGTGTAAAGCCATATCAGTTAGCTGTTGGAACTGGACCTGGTGGACAAACTGACTATTCTAAATGGAACTTTATACTTACTTCCAAATATACTACAATCAACCCCGGATTAACTAATAAAATTACTGCAAAACATACTTGTATAGGCAATCCAAATCTGGTGTCGTTTTCTAGCGTAAATGTTATTGGAGGTGGAGCGGCTTCGACTGCTACTAAGACTGCTGCTGTACAACCACAGCCGATGCAGCAGCAAAACATAACAAAAACTAATAGTTCATCTACAACTGGGAAGAATAATGCTATAACACAACCAGGGACATCGGTAACGAAGGCTAATAACACTGCTATAGCAATTAATAACACAAATACAGCTGCATCAACATCAACAACGTTGGGATCTGGTAAGTTAATTTATCTGGGTGCTACTAAGTTACCTGGTGAAGCTGATAATACAAAATCGACTACGATTGTTCATCACCATCACCATAACACTAGTGGTAAATCAGCAACTACGATTGTTCATCACCATCATCATCATCATAACACAGGCTCCCATGATAGAGGAAAGTCAAAAGAAGGAGGCAGCGGTAGTGATTTTGGACTTAATTCCGACTCCTTTCCATTTTGAGAGTATGATGATTAATTTGAAGCTAAAGCTGAATAATCAGCAGACTATTATGTTGGTCTGACTTGATTTGTCACAACATTATAAACAAAAGAGATAGATAAAATTATGTTTTATTTTTTGCAGTGTAATTATCGGTGCAATATATTATGTTCACAAGTTAAAAATAGAGAAGTATAATTGTAGAATTTTAAAATCAAGATTCTATAATACAGATGAATAGGGAACTAAGATGAAATTATGTATGTTAAATTATTGCTAAAAAGATCAGTCGCAGTAAGAACAATCATATATAGAAGTCGCAGAGGGGTATATAAATTGGAATAAATATGTTGGATTCTAATTCAAAATACAAACACGTAAAAATACCAAAACATCTTGCTAACGAAATACTACAGGTAGCAATAAAGAATGGAGGTATCTATAGGTCAGTAACACAATTTGTGATAGAAGCTACAAGTGTACATTTACAACTGTTAGAAAACAGCATGAAATCAAAAGAGAAAGGTTTGGAAATTATATCAAAATGATCAAATTAGGATTCTCCACGAGTATCAAAAAGATGAGTTATTGGAGCAGCTGGCCAATCACACGACCATTACAATAACAAAAGAATTATTGATGTCCAGGTTACCTGTTTGGATCGTAAAACCTTGCTACTTTACTTCGCTTTTCGTGTTAACATCGAGACTATGTATAATAATGCACAATTAAACTACGACTATGACTTGTATACTTGAACCCCTTTAGGTTAGCCATTATCAAAACTATTAATTCGTGTTGTTGTCCTCATTATTATTTTTGAACTCCATTAGTCTATCATGTGCGTCCTTAGGTTTTGTAAACAATTTATCCAATTTAACAAGCTTTTCTGCTTCATATAACGTTGAAGTTGATTTGGTTGTTTTACAATCATTACATCGAAAGCGAGGAACAAGTAACCTTGCCCAAGTCTCCATATTGTCAGTATTATCAAGTAATAATCTACTTTTGAAGATAGATTCAAGATGAATGGCGATAATTTATAAGATAAGGATCTATAGCCAATATCGCTTTCATTAATGTTGATAAGATCTTAGCTATTATCGGTATTTTCTGTTATGATACTTCCAGTTCCTACTTTTTCCTTAGCAAATTTAACAGCATCGTTCACAGAGCGAAAATGACGAGCTATTATTGCGTTACTATTTCTACAAAAATATGTATACAATAATTTTATTACATTATTTCTTTGAATCTTGTTGTTAGCAAAGCCTCTGTTTGTAATTATAGCATCCATCTTGTTGGTGATTAAGTCATTTAGATTTAGACCTTGGCTTTCAATCTTAGTAACATCTAAAATATCATACGAAGTATCTAAAAGGTTTTTTGCATTTGTAATTATGATATAATTCTTCTTGATTGGTCTCTTTTGCTGTGTGAGTGAGAACTTGAACTAAGCCAAGTAAGCCAAGTACAGGCTGGATTTGAGTTCTCATTTCATGAGTTGCTACATTGATAAATTCCCTTTTCATCTTATCATGAACTTCAAGCCGTTCATTCACTTCTTTGAATCTCTTGATACTTTCTCTTAATCTGGCGGTGCTAAAGGTGATGATGGTAACTAACCTCCTCCGCCTGCTCCCATTCCTCCTCCTGTTGATTCTACTTCAACGGATTCTAATTCTTTATCTTCTTCTGTTTTGACCTTTCTCTTATTTTCGTTTTTTTTATTCTCTTCTTCTTGATTTTCTGAAGACATCTTCAATAATATGATCTCCTTTTATTCATGATAAATTAATAATGATAGTATATATCTTTTAGAGGTAGAATTTGCTTTTACAACGTCTACAATTACAATAGAACCTTCTTTCTCACGTTTTAGTATACTACTAGAATATTACTTTCGGATAGATTTCTCTAACACTAACCATGGTTTCATAATGTAGAAGAAGCAAAACTTCTTCACTGTTATTTGCAAGTCGTTTTTTGTATAATGGGAGTACATCTTACTCAGAGTAGTTATATGCTGATGAATAACAATAACATGCTCTCCATACTCTGATCTAGTTTCTTTAATATTGTGTCTGCAGAGCCTTTCGTCAAATTGGTTTTATCTTAGAATTATTCATATGTCACGCAAAGTTATTATTGTTGCAAACATCCATTCTAGATACATTTTTTAGATTTCACGAAAGGTTTCCTCGATCACCCTTACCAATTCTTTGGGTGAAACTGGTTTTTGGACAAAGCCATCGATTTTAGTATCAGACGGTAGTGCTCTTGAGAATTCTAAATCACTAATTTCAAAAGCAGACATTAGTAAGATTTTGACGTTAGGTTCTATTTTTCTTACTTTTCTTACAAATTCAAATCCAGGCATTCCTGGCATTCGTACATCAGAGAGAACCAATCCATAATCTCTTGAATTTAGCTCAAAGTGTTCTAATGCTAAGAATGGATCTGTAAATGCAAAGACATTGAAACGTCTTTTTTGAAGTGAGATCTTTATGAGTGAAACAATATCAAAGTCATCATCAAGTACAAGTATATCTTTGATATTAGACGACGATTCCGCTCGACCCTGTTTAATTTTACTAAATTATTTTGCATAAAAATATTATGGTGCCTTTTAACACCCATATAAGTTTGGAAATAACGCATCTCGAATTCCATAAACGTCATAATAAGAGAAAAGATAAAAACGAGGATAAGCATCATTTTACTCGAAGGACGTAAGTTTGTACTATATTTATTTGATGATAATAAAAATAACTTCAGATGTAAGACAATCTTTGCCAAACTTTAATCTTAGTGAATCAACTCCTACAAGTATTGCATGAGGTTTATCTAGTACACAAGATAATCTATACTAAAAGTAATTCGATTGTAGAATAGACTGCATTTCTAGACTACATACTGGTAATTACTCATCATAAAATGACTACTTTTAAGCATATTCAAAGGCAGAATAAACAGCTTTATATGAGTGTAGCGACAGGCTTTATCCTTTCGCTAATACTATTTTTCTGATACTACAGTTCATGTTATCATACATCAAATTTAATTTACTGGTTTTATTTCGTTTTATTCCATTTCTCTTGTCCACGGTTTATCCGAATATCTTCCAAACTTCCTTTCCACATGTATCTCCATTGTTCGAGTGTCACTAATCCATAAGATCTATAAATGAATTGTTTACAAATATTTTTTCATCAAGGTTTATCATAAGTAAAGATGAGTGTTTTTCACTTTATTGCTTTTACAAAAGTCTCGTATATAGATAGAGCATCTTTTTCGTCTCTTGCACCAACTATTGTTGCAGCACCACTTGTCAAGAAACTAACAGATAATTTGCCTACATTATTACTCACTGCGGTTATTCCCAAGTTACCTCTAGTTTTGACTTGATACCCTAATGCTTCTGCATTCTTTACTATTCTTATCAGACTAATTGGTGTAGATAACTCTGATGGAGTAACAGTATAGGTTCTCTTACCACTATCTCTCCCACAAAGCTCTTCAATTATCAATTGCTTCTGTACAATTAGTTTCATTTCCTCCATTTCATTCTTTGAACCACATGAAGGACATTCCTCCTGTCTGAAGACCTGTATCTTGTCAAATGAAAGGTTGTCTAAGTCAATATAAAGCAATTTGTTCACAAGTGTTGGTTGTTGTCCTGTGATTATCTTAACTGTTTCTGATACTTGGACACCACTCACTAAATATAATATTGACGGATGTACTCCTTCAGTACTGCAAGTTGGCATATCATCCTCAGCCAATGCAGGGAATATACATCTCAAACATGCAGATTTATTGGGAAGTATAGTGCAAACTGAACCTAGCATTCCTAATGCTCCCGCATAAATAAAAGGGATATTGGATTTAATACATGCATCATTTAGTGCATATCTTGCATCAATGCTATCAAGCGCATCAATAACAATATCAAACCCTTTGATAATACTTTCAGCTGTATATTTAGTAACAGAAGCTGGAACAGCTTCAATTTCAACTGCTGGATTTATCATTTTCAAACGTTCTACTGCTACTTCAACCTTTACTCTACCGATGTCATTCTCCGTATAAAGATGTTGTCTATGTAAATTTGAAATCTCTATTACATCTCTATCAACTATTTTTAGTTTGCCAATACCCATTGCGGTTAATTGCATTACAATAGGATTTCCAATTCCGCCAACTCCAATCACGCAAACTTTGGAGTCGCGCAGTTTTTCCATTCCAGTAAATCCTATTTCTTCAAGCATTATCTGTCTTGAATAGCGTTGTAAATCTTCGTTTGTAAGTTTCGCTCCACCTGCCACTGCTGGTAATATATATACAGAATCACCATCCGAAAGTGGTTTTGCCATACCATCACTACTGAAGCGCATATTCTTGCCATTGATGTAAATATTAATTAGAGCACGCGGTTTGCCATTAAGATCAAATACTCTGCGCTTAAAATCCTCCCCCATAAAGTTAGAAACTTTCGTAAACGCGTCATGTAAATTGCTAGCTTCTAACGGAACTTTCTTTTCTCCTGTGCCTCTGTTCAAGACTGAGGGAATTATGAATTCTACTTTAGCCATTTTATACGTTCCTACCATCTACATATGCGTATGGTTATCTAATCATTGCTGAAACCAATTGAACATCTGGTTTTACAGTATTAAGTTTAGGAAGTACATCCATAATTGCTTCGGTAGACTTGAGTCCGTTGCCAGTGATATAGCAAACTACTGTTTCATCATTATCAATCTGGCCATCTTCAATTAGCTTTCTGAGTACTGCTACTGATACTCCTCCCGCTGGTTCCGTAAATATGCCTTCCGTTTTAGTGAGCATCAATATTCCATCAATAATTTCTTCATTAGTAGCATCTTCAGCAAATCCATTATATTGTCTTAATCTTTTCAATACATATAATCCATCTCCTGGATCTCCTATTGCAAGACTTTTCGCAATCGTTTCGGGTCTTTCAACTGGAATAACATCATTACTTTTTCTCTTGAACGCATCTACCACTGGAGCACATCCGTGAGGCTGTGCAGCAGTAATCTTCAGATTAGCCATATTATCGATAAATCCTAATCTTTCTAATTCTTCAAATCCTTTGCAAATTGCATTTAGCATCGCTCCGCTTCCGACTGGAATTATTAGATTGTCAGGAACCTGCCAATTCATCTGCTCAGCTACTTCGAAAGCAAGTGTCTTTGAGCCTTCGACGTAGTATGGCCTCATATTTATATTCACAATTCCAATACCTTTAGAGTCACCAATTACGGAAGCAACTCTATTGGCATCATCATATGTTCCATCAACTGCAACAAATTCAGCACCATATGATAATGCTTGTAATATCTTTATGTGCTCAATATCAGAAGGGGCAAAAATATAGCATGGCAGTTCTGCTTTAGCAGCATGAGCTGCAGTTGCTGAAGCAAGGTTACCTGTAGATGCACAGCCTACCGCTTTTAATTTGATTTCTTTAGCTCTTGAGACAGCTACTCCGGCAGGCCTGTCCTTGAAAGAGAATGTGGGATTTACAGAATCATTCTTAATATATAGGTTTTTCAGTCCGCCTATTTCTTTACCGAGTCTATCAGCATGTTGCAGAGGAGTAAAACCCGCATTCAGATTTACAATATTGCCTTTATCAGCAATTGGAAGTAGTTCGAAATAGCGCCAATAGGTTTTATCTTGTCTTGATACAAAAGTATCCTTTCGTATATTAGAAGTATTGTAAATGACATCGAGCGGACCAAAACACTCTTCGCATATATATCTAAATTGAGGTTCGTATTCTTTACCACATTCTCTGCACTTTAAAGATTGTATAATACCCATAACTTTTGACTATCAGCTCTCTATGAATGTTATAGATAAGGTTCTCTAAGCACAATTTTAATATTACTAAATTTTTTCTATAAAGGTATCTATATTACTTACCTGTATTCAGTATAATAATTTCTATTAAATATAAAATTGTTTAAATTTTTAAAACATCATCTCAATTTATTTCTAACAAATTATGAAAACATGAGCGGTGTCCGGTGTGGCATACGGGAGCCTTTGAATCTACCACATATAACAGAGCGTCAGAATCGCAGTCAACCAATATCTTTGTAACATGCTGGATGTTTCCAGACTCTTGCCCTTTTATCCATAATTTGTTACGAGAAGTACTCCAAAAACAAGCATTTCCTGTTTTAATGGTATAGTCAAGTGCCTCTCTGTTAGCGTATGCTAACATAAGGATATCCTTTGTGTTTTTGTCTTGAACTATAACAGGTATCAAACCATTTCGTTTTACAAAATCAATTTCTTGTATTGACTTAGCATTCATATGTTTTATATCGTCCTGAGTTCTAGTGCATATAGGTCAAAAATAAACTAACTGTTTATGTTAGGAAAAAACAAATGAAGTAGGATTAGTTCACAAGTAAGCCTTTTTCTTACAGAATTCATCATAAATAATAATATAACGGATTCTAATTTAAGATGATATTTATATGAAGTAAAATTACCTAACTGACATCTGTTGGTCTCTGATGTCCTTTGTGTTCTAGTTTTTTGTACTGCTCTTTATATTATACGATGCCACATTGAATGTTTAGAGAGGAAATAGATGTTTCTTATTTCCTTGTTGTCATTACTCACTGACACGTTTATCAGATAAGTTCCAAAAGGCGGCTGTTGACATTTACATAGATGAGATTAGCACTAAATATAATAATTCAACAGAATTAAGAAGATAGAATAATTATAGAATAATTAGTTCTTAATTTTTCCGATCGTATATTGTGGTTTATTATTTAATAACGCAATAGATAAACTTTTAAATCCTACAAACTTTTAGTCTAACATCAATAATTTACAATAATTTAGAATACAAGGTATTTTATATACTAGATTTTGATAAATGAAATACAATGTGCTTAAGAATCGTATTATTTAAACAGCACACCACTATAGTTATATTTACAACATTTTATTTGTACGAAAGAGGTTTGATAAGCGTCACCGAGGACCCACCATATGAAATTTTACACATCGGGTTTGATGATACCGATTCAACATTAAGTAGATGCACCACTCAATTGGCATTTAAAATTACAGACCATTTGTTAAAGATAGATGCAAAGTTTATTGATTATCCATTGCTAATTAGATTAAATCCAAATATTCCATGGAAGACTCGTGGCAATGGCGCTGTCTGTCTAAGGGTGAGCGTAAAAAACCATGACAAAATAATTGAATATATAAAACAAAATGTAGAAAAGGATTCGAACATAGGCACAGGCGCAAACCCAGGTATTGTATTTTTTATAGGAGACGAAGTACCAGATAGCATAAAAGAATTCAGCCGAATTGCGATGTTTGACATTCTCAGCAGACAAAAGGCAGAAAAGATTGCAAAAGAACATTCTCTAGAATACGTCACCTTTGGAAATGGTCAAGGTTTAGTAGGGTCATTAGCTGCAATTGGCTGTTTATTACAGCAGGACCATACCTTTGAAGCCATAGCGTACAGAAAACCAGAATATTGTGGCACTCCTAGAATAGTAGATATATCGAAGGTAATTGAATATAGTAAAAATACATTCCCAAACACCTTCAACAATTATGATCAAAATCATAGACGTATATTAATAACACCTCATGGACCCGATCCTGTTTTCTGCGGCATAAGGGGAGAATGTCCTGACGTGGTAGTTTCATCACTGCAAAGGTTAGAAATAGAGGAGAAATTAGATGGATATATGGTTTTTCGATCCAACCAAGGGACGAATATGCATTTACAAAACGAATTAAAACTATCACAGATCAAAGATTATACAGCTGGCTATATTCACTGTAAAATCAGTACAAAGCCACATACTATACGGGGAGGGCATGTATTGTTTGAGATAGAAGATTCTACCAGAGCTATTTGTTCGGCTGCAATATATGAGCCAACTGGTTTGACAGGTATCGCTTCGAAGCTCGAAATTGGTGACATTATCGAAATCGGGTATGGCGTTAGAAAAGCATCATCAGAATATCCAAAAATTTTGAATATAGAATATCTTTCCATCTTGGAACTTGTTCAAATATATGATGTGCTTAATCCATTATGCGGATCTTGTGGAAAACGAATGAAATCAGAAGGAAGATGTAAGGGATTTCAGTGCGATAGATGTAAATATAAAGACAGGACGAGGAAGAAAATCTGTGTACTACGAAATAGAAATATAAAGACAGGGCTATATCTGCCGAGCCCAAAATCGCACAGACATTTAACCAAACCTATTCACAGATATGGCATGGAAAAGTCATCCGTAGGTTTTTATCCAGAATCAAAACCATTTACTAGTTGGTTTTATTCTTCTAGATAGAATTATTGTCTTACAAGACACTCTATAAATTACCGTGTCTACAGAGCCTTAGCGTCATCTACATTCTATTTTAACCTGGTATTAGGCAGTAGCTGAATAGGGCAACAATAGTAGTACTAATAATACTTTATTTAACCCGTTAATATTATTACATATAGATTTGCAAACCATAGATAGTCCATCATCTCAACTGCAATAAAAGCAATAGCGGGGGGTTGATTTGAACATACGGCCACTATATAATTGTGGAAACCGCTCTGCGGGTTATGAGCCCGCCGGGATTACCTAGCCTCCATCTGAGATCTGGCTTCCCCACCCCGCTGACAGCATTTCTACACAGGAGAAATATATCTCTGTTTCCTTTGCTCAAAGTAAAAAAAGTAGCATTTTATTAAAACCTCGTGGAATAGTCTAGAAGTTGTTAGAAATAAGGAGAGAATTAGCTCAAAATCCATCAGAATAGAGAGCTAAAGAAGTTCTGAATATTATCACAAGAAAACAGGAGTCAAATATCAGGAAGTTCATGTGTATAGGCTATTGCATAAGTGGAACTTTAGTGCCAAAGTACCAAGAAAAAGGTTTATCAATACTGCATCCCATGAGGAAAGAAGCAATTCAAAAACAGTACAAGAAATAGAAATTATAGGGAATCTTAGTTCAGAGTGGAAAATACTTGTCCAAGATGAATCAATATTTGTATACGATTCATTAGTAAGAAGGAAATGGACTGCAAAAAGAGTACGTCCAACAGTCATAATTACTGGTTCACATCAAAAAACTTGTATTTGGAACGTTACCATTAGATGGGAGACAGCTCTTTAGGCAATATAACCGTTTTAATGAAGACACATTCCTATCATACCTGAAGAAGGTAAAAAGAAAGTTTCACAAGTTCATAATATTTCTAGATAGAGCAGTACAACACTATCGATCTAGAAAGATCAAGAGGCATTTATCAGACAATAGCAATAACATTAAATTTGAATATTTTCCAAAAGGATCTCCTGAATTCAATGTTGTTGAAGAATGCCGGGAGCAAGGAAAAGATGATTTACTTGTATCTGAATACTATCCTAAATTCAGAAGATTGAAAGAACGTATACCGCAATACTATAGAACAAAAGATTTTAAGTTGGACACAGTCAAGTATCTCTTAAGAGATTCTGCGGATTTATGCTAATCAGCAAGACTAGACTAAATATTCTTATTTTTGTTATTTCATAAATAGTTAATCGGTTTTATTAAAGTTGCCAACATTGAATCAATGAAAAGCTGTCTATATAAATCGCGCAACAATAGAAAGATCTGCTTCTTTTATTGCCACATCCGCCTTCTTTTCAATTATTTTTTGTTTTGGTATAAATGCTATTCCAATATTTGCCCTCTCTAACATGCATAAATCTGATTTGCTATCTCCAATTGCTATAGTTGATTCTAATGCAATTCCAAATTTCTGGGCATTCTTTTCCAGGCAATACCTCTTGCAAACAGAAATTTTACAATAACATCCTATTTTTTCCCATCCCAAAGGCATCTTAACGTTGCCGGTCAACTTTCCAGTTTGATCTAATTCAAGTATATTAGATTCATTAAAATCAAAGTTTAATTTTTCTGCTATATAATTTGTTGCAATAGTGTAACTATCATTAATTAGAAGGCCAAAAAAGTATACTAATTTAATAGATTATTATTATTCATTTGTCATCATTTTATCTGCTGCTAATAACCAACAACTGTATATACGCTTAGCATTTTAAGTGGAATGCATATCAGAGAAACGCCACGATTTAATTAAAATAAATGGACTATAGTATAGGATAATGAAATCAATTCGTCTCCATAATCACATTAAATGCGCTCTTCCAACCTTCAGGTCCTATGCCATTTAATCTTATGACATTTTCAATTTCAAGTTCAGACCATGAACTGTCTGGTCTTTGGACTAACATTGGAACATCCATGAGATTTAACATTGAAGCATCATTTGTACTATCACCTACACCAAAGAATTTTACTTGATTGCGATATTTCTTTCTAAATAAGTTTATGAGTATACTGACAGCTTTACCCTTGTCGGTGCACATTGTAACATCAAAAAAGCGTCCTCCATGAATTACTTTCATTCCTATCTTCTCAATATATGCTGTAAATGCAGGGATATCGCTTTTTTTTATTTGCAAAATAGTCTCACCATACTCTCGTTCTGACATTCTTTTTGCATAATCTATTGGCATTGTTGCTAATTTACTCAATTCCTTAATCGAAACATCAGCAATACTTTTGAATTCAATCTTGAATTTATTCTTGATTTCAGCAAGCTTTGTTCTTATTTCACTTGCTGATTTACCGAGTTCAATTTTAATATACCCTTCTTCTTTTGTTGTTGTTTGTTCGATGTCAAGTTGAAAGTCAAAGTAATTCTTGGGAATAATTATTGCGCCCCCGTTTTCCACAATAAATGGATCCATTAAACATAGATCATCTCTTATTTTATTTTGTTCGGCATAGGTTTTAGCAGAACAAAGAACTATAGGTATATTATTTTCTTTTAATGTATATAGAAGCTTGTCGGTTTCTCCATATTTTCCAGAAAAAATGTCAATCAATGTGCCATCTATATCCGTAAATACTACTTTTTGTAACATGGTCAATATAGTTAACTCGGAAAAAGCATTGAGCCTATATTTAATATTGGCTATGATATCTTAAGAAGTGCTTACAGGATAATCTCATTCATCATCTCCTTTCAAATATCTATGCCTTACAAGAGTTTTATCTGAATAATCATCTTATGTCAGACCAATAACCAAGGGCGCCTTTAAAGCGGTTAGGGTTAGCTTCTCCTGCCACTCTTTCTATTGGTCTTTTTTTATTTCTCTTTTTCAATTTCTTTCTTATATCATTTATGTTATATGATATATTCAAAGCAATTGCAGTTTCTGATTAGTCATGTGA
The DNA here is from genome assembly GCA_041156085.1 of Candidatus Nitrososphaera maunauluensis. Classification (GTDB taxonomy): domain Archaea; phylum Thermoproteota; class Nitrososphaeria; order Nitrososphaerales; family Nitrososphaeraceae; genus Nitrososphaera_A; species Nitrososphaera_A maunauluensis. The sequence continues at coordinate 12,928 of JBEVTH010000002.1, read as the reverse complement.
TAACAAACGGTTATTGTAAATAGTTTGTTATTAAATCTAGATAAGCAGACTAATTTTTAATAATCTTCTTGAAACAATACTAATAAATGTAGTATTATTTTTTTTAAGGAAGTAATCTCTAGTATTAGAACTAACTTTATGGCTTTGACTAACACATAGTAAAAGTAAATCAGTTTTCATCTATTGGCTACATACTTGTTTTTACCACATTTTTAGATACATACTTTTATTCATTTTTGCAATTGATTTGGATAAAATACTCTAGGAAAATATTAGCTTATTTCTTTGCATTTTCTATTATTGTCATCCATTTATTCTGTTCATCGATTTTAATACCGCAAACCTCAGCAGCAGTCTTATAGTCCAATCCTTCATGTGGTTTCATATAGTTATGGATGAGTTGGAATATGACAAGAAGAGCCAATACCTATTACATCAGCGAATTTGTTCCATCTCCTCTTTCTTTTTATGTTGAAGGAATTGTTGTTTTAATTCATTGCAAGGCAAGAAGGTCATAGTTAAATCCTATGCTCTCAAAATTATTGAAATGTGTGCATTGAAAATAGATAAAGAAAAATTGGAACCTGCACTTTCCGCCCTTTATGATGAAAACTCTAATTCATATTTCACAGGTCAATTTATATCACTGGTACAAAATTCCCGTTCTGCTGCGTTCTGGCCTATTGCTTCCCACTCTTTAACTTGGAATCCTCATCAAGTAGCCAAACGTATTTTGCTTACTCATACAGACTTGATGAATATAGCAACTGTATCGATAAGATTGATTATGCAGCAATTATGGCGTGGCGATGAATGTAAGCCCAGAATTGGTGATGAGTTATGGAGATATTTTGCATCTGCTGATATAGACTTATTCTTTATCAAGTATCGTTCAATATTCGATAATATCGCACAATTAATCAAGACTATATCCAAAGGGTCTCTGCCAAGATCCTTTAGTGAGCTTATGAAGAAGGCTAAGTCTGACAACTTACCATTAGGTGTGGAATATGTTCAGTTAATTTTAAAGTGCGATTGGTTTGAACCCATAAAGAACATTCGTGACTCCATAGAACACCTTGGTGCTGAAACCAACGTAGATTATAATAGAGACAGAGTGTTATTCGTGGTTTCTTCTTTGGACGCAGGTTATATACATCTTCCAGGAAAAAACTTGATAGACATACCGCAAATTAGAGAGAATAATTTTTCAAACTTTGAGCTTTTTGCAGGAATTTATGTAGGATATCTGATCTGGTTCCTTGAGGAATTATCTAAGCTAATTAATAAAGACTTAGGATTCACTTTGTCAAGCACTGATAGAAGCTTGCACCCTGGTTATAGCACGATTCGTACATGGATTCTATGTGGAACTAAAATATAGGATAATCTGCAACAGATAAATTCTGACATCACCTCTTCTTTATCCAAAGGTGTTTGCTCCCAGTTAGAGCAAATAGAGAATAAAATATTATTTGCTGATAATCATAAAATGTCTTATCATTTCTATTCCTAATGTTTGAATAAATATTTATTTTATACCGCTACTACTGCTAACGCGATAAGATGTTGTTGGGTAATGATCGATATTTATCTAATCAAAATGTCAAACCACACGCTATACCATCACCATAAACAGATTAGCTAATAAGCATATCCTTTAATCTTCTTAGGTAACGTAATTGATTACCTAAAATAATGTTATAAAAAAAGGTTCTAGGATGCGGGGGGTGGGATTCGAACCCACGAACCCCTACGGGATGAGGTAACCCAGTCAAGTTCATAACATCTGAGCATCGCGCCGGACAAACATGTCTGATCTCACGCCTTTGACCAGGCTTGGCAACCCCCGCAATAGATCGCTATGACATGATACTAAAATATATATCAATGATAAAATCATGACACAGATATTATGACAAAGTGCAGAAGCCTAATTTTATTTTTTATACAAATAAGAATTTAATTAATTGATAGTGCTCATGATAAATTTGTTATCACTATTCAGCCTATTGCCAGACTAAAATCTATTATGGCATCATACCAACTGTTTCTACACAATTGCCAACAAGTGAGACAAATACATCATCTAATGTTATCGGAGAAATTGTAAATGAGAGGTTTCTTTTTATTGCAAATTCGGATAGTTCTTTAATACTGGATTCAAAAGTAAAAAGTCGTATAGTATCAGTGCCAGTCTCTACTATTGAACCATACGATTTGAGTATATCAGTATCAATTCCATCCTTTGGAATATCTACTCTTATATTCTGTGATATGAACCTTCGTAGATCACGCATTGTACCCTGTGCTATTATATGTCCGTTATCTATTATCACAATATTGTCTGAAAGCATCTCAGCTTCATCCATATAATGCGTTGTTAACAATATAGACCCACCCTCCTTTTTCCAATCCTTAATTGCTGACCAGACCTGACGTCTGGAAACTGGATCCAAACCGATTGTGGGCTCATCGAGAAATAGTAATTGAGCGTTGGTAGCCATTGCCATTGCCACGAGGACCTTTTGTTTCATCCCCCCAGAAAGGTTCATTGCAGGCCTGTCCTTTACTTCATAAAGTTCAAGCTTATTCAATATTTTTTCGGTCTTTTCTCTTGCTACCTTCTTATCTTCTCCTCTAATTTGCAACCAATTGAATACATGATCCCAAGGTGTAAGCGCTCTTAATGGCCTCCCTTCTTGTGGAACTATAGAAACAACATTTCTTATTTTACTTGGCTCCTTTAAAATATCATACCCAAGTACATGTACGGTTCCAGAAGAAGGCATTAACTGGGTTGCACAGATACGTATAAAGGTGGTCTTACCGGCACCATTTCTACCAAGAAGTGTAAATATTTTCCTGGGTTCTACATTTAATGAGACATTATTTAATGCAGTATTTGTTGAACCATTGTAGGCTTTTGAAATCCTAATTGCCTCGATCGCATACATGTTTGTGATATATTATAAATAAGAATATATATTATGCATAAACAGTAAGCCCCTTACCCAAAGGGGTATATAAAATAACAGCAGGCAGTTGTTAGATAGATAAAAATCACACATCAATCATTTCGTGTGATATATATTGCAACGGAATATGCATAGTTTATTTTTTATTTTTCTTTCAAAGTAGACGGTTCTGCATAGATCCTTAATATGCTACACCATGTTATCGCTAAAAGATTCCTCTTAAATGGGATGATCATACCCCATGAAGATGTAGAGACATATATATTAACAACCTTTTATAGACCTTATTCACCATTTTGAAATTCCATTTCTAACTGCTTAAGCAATGACTTTTGTCTGTCATTTAATTTAGTTGGAATTTTGATGCCGATTCTCGCAAGCAGGTCGCCCTTGCCGTATCCACCATAGCGAGGCAGGCCTTTACCTTTAATTTTTAAAATAGTATTTGGCTGGGTGCCCTGTGGAATTTTTAGTTTTTCTTGACCGTCAAGTGTAGGAACCCGAACTTCAGTTCCAAGTGCCAGGTCAGTAAATTTAAGATTAAGACCGTAAAGCAAATGACCGTCCTCTAATCTTTCAAATAATGGATGTTGTCTAATATGAACTCTTATTAATAAGTCTCCTGGAAACCCATTTTCTGACGGCTCACCCTCACCACGCAATTGCAACGTCATTCCATCTTCTACGCCTGCAGGAAT
>JBEVTH010000002.1:0-9242 GCA_041156085.1 Candidatus Nitrososphaera maunauluensis | reverse complement strand
TTGTAGATCTATTTTCTTACTCTTTCTGACTTTGCCTGAGCCATTACACATGTCGCAAGGTTTATCAATAATTTCGCCTTGACCTTGACATGTTCGGCATGGCTCTAATGAGACAAAAGTGGAAAATCTATTTTGACTATATACACGTCTTGTTTGTCCTTGACCATTACAAACGCTACATTTCCTCGGCTTAGTTCCTGGAGCAGCTCCTGTTCCAGCACAATTATTACACTTCTCAAGTTTTGGTAGTTCTATTTCATCCTTTCTTCCTTTGAGGACTTGTTCTAAGGAAAGTTCAATATCATAAAGGATATCTTGCCCCTTTCTCCTGCCTCCGCCAAAGCTAAAACCAAAACCAAATGGATCATTACCACCCGTACTACTGAAACCACCACCGCGTCCTCCAAATATCTGCTCGAAAATATCCCTAACACCACTGAATCCCATGTCTCTAAAGATTTCATCGAAATTTGCTTCTGAGCCTCTAAACACTTCTTCTGCTCCAACGTGGCCATAAGTATCATATCTTTTTCTTTTTTCATCATCAGACAAAACAGCATATGCTTCTGAAATTTCTTTGAACTTCTCTTCAGCACCAGGTGACTTATTTCTGTCAGGGTGATATTGCAATGCTAATTTTCTGTATGCATTCTTGATTTCTTCCTTGCTTGCATTCCTATTAATAGTAAGAACGTCATAATAATCACTTTTGTTACTCATATTTTATCACTTCTATGGCTTATTGTTATGATAAATATTGTGATGGATACAGACAATATTATGGGGGTGGTGTTGTGTCTGACGTGCTGGTACCTTTGGCGAATTCTTCTGGAGTAGGTCCTACACCAGCAGAATCTGTTGCTGCTCCTCCTCCAGAAGTACTAGTAGACGTAGAGGGGGCTGCTGCAGTTTTATAAGCTTCTGCGCTAACCTCACCGAGGATATTTTTCAATTCTTGCATTTTTGCTTTAATATTATCTATATTGTTGCTAGCAATTGCATCCTTCAGTTCTTGGCTAGATTTATTGACTTTGTCCGCTTGTTCTGGTTTGATTTTCTCCTTCAGATCTTGCTTTACCAGTTTTTCGGCAGCATAGACTAAATTATCAGCTTCATTTTTGACTTCGGCCTCCTCTTTCTTCTTTTTATCAGCGTCGGCAAATTTCTCTGATTCTTTCTTCAGTTTCTCGATCTCTTCTTTCGATAACTTAGTGTTTGCAGTTATTGTGATCTTTGCCTCTTTCGATGTAGCCAGATCTTTAGCAGTAACGTTCAAGATTCCATTCGCATCTATATCAAATGTAACTTCGATCTGCGGTATCCCTCTTGGGGCCGGGGGGATTCCAGATAGGTTGAACATTCCAAGCGAAACACAATCGGATGCCATTGGTCTTTCGCCTTGTACTACATGAATTGTAACTGCAGTCTGGTAATCAGCTGCAGTTGTAAACACTTTACTCTTTTTTGAAGGAATTGTAGTATTACGCTCTATTAAGGGCTCTCTTAAACCGCCTAGAACCTCTACCCCTAGAGTAAGCGGTGTAACATCTACTAAAAGTATATCTGTCGATACATCGCCTGAAATAATAGCTCCCTGAATAGCTGCTCCCATTGCAACAGCCTCCATTGGATCGACACCACGCTCTGGCTCCTTACCCATAACCGTCGCAACAAACTGCCTTACAATTGGCATTCTTGTTGGTCCACCAATTAATATGATTTTATCAACTTCAGCCGGAGTTATCTTCGCGTCCTGAATAGACTGCATCATCGGTGATCTACACCTTTCAACTATGGGTCGTAATAGCTCTTCAAGTTTTGATCTAGTTAAAGACAATATAAGGTTTTTTGGACCTGTCGTAGGTTCATATGCAAGAAATGGCAGATTGATTTCAGTCGTAACAATATTTGATAATTCGATTTTCGCTTTCTCAGCCGCATCTCTTATCCTCATCATTGCAGCTTTGTCGTTTCTGATATCTAATCCAGACTGCTTCTTGAATTCCTGGACAACATAATCGACCAAAGCATTATCCATATCAGTTCCTCCAAGCTGAGTATCCCCAGAAGTACTTTTAACTTGGAAAACGCCTCCTCCCATCTCCATTATTGTAACATCCAGTGTTCCTCCCCCAAAATCAAAGACCATAATTTTAAGATCTTTCTGAACTTTGTCCAATCCATAAGCTAACGAAGCTGCTGTAGGCTCGTTTATAATCCGCACTACCTGTAATCCCGCTATTTCACCAGCATCCTTTGTTGCCTGTCTTTGATTATCATTGAAGTAAGCGGGTACGGTAATTACTGCTTTATCCACAGTCTCCCCAAGGAAAGCCTCTGCATCTCTCTTTATTTTTTGTAAGATGAACGCAGATATCTGTTGTGGCGTATACTGTTTACCAAATACATTGAACTTAAAATCAGTACCCATCTTGCGTTTTGCCGCAAGGACAGTACCTTCAGCATTGGATATCATCTGCCGTCTTGCTGGTTCACCTACAATAAGTTGGCCTTCCCGAGTAAAAGCAACAACCGAAGGAAACGCCTTTCCTCCTACTGAAGTACCTTCGGCTGCCTGTATGATTGTAGGTTTACCACCTACCATTGATGCCGCAGCAGAGTTACTTGTTCCAAGGTCAATTCCTATAATTTTACTCATAACTAATTTTCAGTCTCCTTTTCTATTTTCTCTGTATCATTAACGGTATTTTTAACTATCTTTTTAGAGACTTCTACAATGCTCGGTCTTAAAACTTTATTGTTTAGCATATAGCCTTTTCGAATCTCACCTGTAACAGTATTCTCTGATTCGTCATCCTGATATGAGAAACTAATAGCATCATGGACGTTTGGATCAAAAGGTGTTCCAATCGTTTCAATTTCCATAACACCTTCGGATTTAAGAACGGAGTCAAGATTCTTTAAAATCGCCTCTAATCCCTCAATTACAACAGTTTCGGACTTGCTCTGTTTTGCAATCTCTAGAGCCCGCGAATAATCATCACGAATATTCAGGAACTTCAAAAGGAGTTCAGCTCTACTTGATTCGACTCTTGAGGCCATTTGCTTTTCCATTTGTTTACGATAATTATCAAAGTCAGCCATCATGTACTTCAATTTATTAAGATTATTGCCCGAAGACTCTCTAGCCTTATACAATTCTTCTTTAATTGAATCCAATTCTTCTTTAACCTTCGTCAATTCCTCCTTCATAGTCATATCGTTTTTGTGTTCTGATTCTTCTTCAATCACTTCATCCTCTCTTTCCAATATTGATCAGTCACCAAAAAATCAGAATAAGACAAATAATTACATATCGTTCAGTGTAAAATCATATGCAAAAAACTCAACTAACAGGTAGCGGATTTAGAAATGAAGTGTATTACCCAGCTACGATAATAATGATGAAAATTATCTTGATTGTGCTTATACTTTCTTGGGTATATAAAACAATAATGGTGATTTAAAATGGAAACCTGGTTAGTGCATTACCACAATCATAAATTGAGAATGATTTGAAGGCAGCATAATAAAAAGCAAGTGTGTATGATTGAAAATAAGAGAAAAAAAATCTTAAACGATATCCAACTGTGGGAATGATGCTACATTAACTCGTAGTTCTGTTTGGATCTTTCTGATTTTCGTCGCGTATTCCCTCATTTTGACATCATCACTATGAACCTTCGCAATTCTATAGCCTTTCCATGCTTTTCTTAAAGCGCCCCAACTTTGGCCGGTTGTGAAGTTGTTTTCAACATGCTGTACCTGTGTTTCTTGGTGAAGTGACATTATTGCAGTCATATCTGTTTGGGATAGTTGTCAAGTTCATACTTAGGGCCCATAGTCAACTTTAGCTTATAGTGAAGTAAAAATATCTGATCAATATTGTGAAGCAGTTAGATTGTATTTATTGAAGCGGGATTAATATTTATATTATATATTTATTAAATTGTATATACATTATATTTATTTATCGTTTTGATTTAGAATAAAATAATTTTAAGCATAATTTCCTTTTATTGAGGATCTTGCACCGCATGCTTCACATAACAAAAATCCAAGTTTTCTATTCCTTTCGGTTCTAGTATCTGGACTTCCGCACACAGGGCAAATTACGTAGTCTTTTATATATCTATCTATTAGTGCCCCAAAAGATGATGGTTCTTTACGTCCAAGAAATATTACTCGTTCACCAGCAATATAACCAGCAGAAGCAAGTTCTTTGTTAAGATAAAGCAATAATTTCTCTGGTTCCCTTCTCAATGCTTTTGGAAATTCCATAAAGTTTCTGAATATTGTACGTTGACCAATCCAGATAATTTGAGGGGTAGGAACTTCAAGTCTTGATACCGCCTTTCGTGATGTATTACCAAGCTTATCTTGTAAATGCTTTAACAAAGACTCATAATCCGATCTTGTCTGACCACTCACAAATCCTACTTAACAAGTCGGTTTAATGTGTTTTATGGATAAAAAGACGGTTTAGAGTTGACTTCGTCTCTGTTCAGTAACCCAAATATAGCGTTCAATATCCTCTAATTCTTCACCTCTTTGTCTGCATGAAAAATATCTCTATATTATATACCATGTGGGATCATTTATTATAACTTGTTCGTCTAATCCACACATAATCATTGTAACCTTGATGCCATTTAATAAACCAACTAATTTTTGTTCCTTAAATCAACGTTTACGATACCACTCGCATCATTTCCGAAAATGTCAACCACTCTTATTGCGATGGTATATTTTCTAGTGCCTAATTCTCTACTAGCAGACCTTGGTATTTGGAGTATATTCCTGCCCATTCGGCGTGCCAGTAGATTTGAATATTTTTCCAACATAGTTCCAATCAACTGCCCAATAATCAATTATAGAAGCAGGTGTCACAATTTATGGAACTCTAATTCTTATATCTTAATCCTTGCCACTCAATTATGTGAAAGGTAAATGGAGGTAGACGCTCGAAAGAAAGATTCAGCAAGGCTGCTCTGGGATACAAAACCACGTCGTGCAGTAAATCCCAAGGATATAGAATTTCAGACCGCTGAAGTCGTTCTTCCAAATCCAGCAAGAGATCAACAAACGATTCAATCTTTCTTCAATACCATGCTTAATATTCAGATTGAAAAGAGCAAAATGAATAGACTGGTCTGGGGAAATAATCTTCTTGCAATGCAAGCACTTCTCACTTCAGGCTACGAAGGAAAAGTAAATCTGATATATATAGATCCGCCATTTTGGACAAATGAAAACTATTATGCAAAATTTGAAGTTGGTGGTATTGAGATTACCAAAGTTCCTTCGATAATCGAGCGATTAGCTTACAAAGATATCTGGGAAGGCGGAATCGATTCCTTTTTGGATATGCTTTATCCAAGATTGCAATTAATGAGGCGATTGCTTGCAGACAATGGATCTATTTTTGTACATTTAGACTATCACATTGTACACTATACAAAGTTATTGATGGATGAGATATTTGGCATAGATAACTTCAGAAACGAGATTATTGTAAAAAGAGGCCGCAAGAAAGGTCTTATGTATCAATTCGAAAAAGTTGATAGAATGCATGCAAGTAATGACACAATATTATGGTATACTAAGTCTTCAGCTAGTAAATTTAAGCATCCTCTTTCTGAAACAGAAAGTGTAGAAGCAAAGTGGATGGGTTTTTGGAGCAATGTTGACAGACCAACAATGCGATATGAACTGTTTGGAGTAACACCAAATCGAGGACAGTGGAAATGGAAAAAAGAAAGAGCAGTTAGAGCGGTTGAAAACTACCGCAAATTCGAAAATGAACTTAGAAATAATCTGAATACAGAAGAATATGAAAAATTATCAAAAGATGAGTTAGAATTTATGAAAAATAAAAGCCTTTTAGGATATTGGCAGTCAAATGGTCAGACATTAGAATTTATCAGAAAGCGTGAAGGAGTAAAGTATCCTGAATACTGGGTAGAACCACGAGAACATAAACTTATAGATAATTTGTGGACGGATATTGAGGCGTATAACTATTCTTCTGATTATCCTACAGAAAAACATTCAGAACTAATAGAAAGAATAATTACCAACTTTTCGAATGAAGGAGACTTAATTGCAGATTTCTTCGCTGGTTCTGGAACAACATTATTAGCTGCTGAGAAAAAAGGACGGCAATGGATAGGATGTGATTTTTCGAAAGTCGCAATACAAGTAACACGTAATCGTCTGGTTCACGTTGATTCTAGGCCCTTTTTAATTGAGAACATAGGCAATTATCAAAGACAGTTGATTTATCTAACTGGATCGCGTATTTATGAGATTCAACCTATAATTCTTAAGCTTTATGGAGCCACCCCTCGTAAAGACTATCCTGACCTAGGAACTAGAAGAACTGATCAAGTTGATGAATTAGTTTATGTAAGTTATCCTGACAGACCAGTGACTGCTAAGAAAGTAGAAGAGCTGCAAGCATTAGCGGAAAGGCTTGATGGCAGAGGTTATCAGCAACTTGTAATTCTGGGCTGGGATTACGAATATAGCTACGATGAGATTCTTCGTGAAAGAGAACAACTATCTAAAAGAACATGGCATACCAAAGTAGTTAGCAAAACTATTCCACCAGAAGTATACGAATACCTAAGGAAGGTAAAAACTACTGACGAAATAACTACCTTAAATGGAAAAATACAATTCTATGAGAAACCATACTTGAAACTTCTAGAGCCTGAAATCCAACGGAGTTTGGAAAAATATCTGGTGACTGTAGGAATAGACCGTTATGTAGTATTTGATTATCCAATAGAAAAAGAAGAGCATGAAAAGGGAATTCAAGAACTACTCAAAGATAAACCACTTTCTATAATTGATTATTGGGCAGTTGATTGGGATTACGATGGAATTACTTTCAAATCAATGTGGCAGGCCATGCGCAAAACAGGAAGAAATGTAACTCCAATACCAAAATATACGAATAAAGAGTTGGAAGGTGGAAAATTATATGCTATTGCCATAAGAGTAGTTGATATTTTTGGAAATGATGCAAGTAACACTGTAAACGTGGACCTAAGGAATAAGAACTAAGTTGGGAAAAAATATTTATTCTCAACTATATTCAACCGATGAGTTAAATGGTGTAATAGAAGGTTGGGAAAAAACCGGTTGGCCCGGACTTACGGACACGAGCTACCAATTATTTAGATATTGGTTCAGACGAGACGAGGACTCTTATTCTCAAAGATTTCATATATGTCAACAAAGAGCAAGTGAATCAGTTATATATTGTCATGAAATCCTCCAAATAAGGAGTTTGGAGGAGTTATATCTAAAGACAGTTCCGGATATTGTAGTACAAAGTAAGACAATACTCGATGGGATCAAAAAAATTGATTTTGCAAAATATTGCCTTAAAATGGCCACAGGAACAGGTAAGACATGGGTTCTACTCGCACTGCTCATTTGGCAATATTTCAATACTCTAAACAATGAAAAGCCTCATAATGTAACATGAGAATCAAGGATTGGTATTCCAATAGATTTCTAGTTGTAGCACCGGGTCATGAAGTATTAGATAGACTGTTGGATGCATTCAAAGGTCGCAGAGACCAAATTACAGGTCTAAGAGATCCATCAATAGCAGACTATAAAATTCCACGCAATGCCGAAAATTCAACCCACAAATATTTGAGCCATCAGAAATAAGGCCTAATACTACTCCTCCTGAAGGATCCTAACCTGCAGAAACATAGAGATGGATGTATTATTGACTTGTAAAGTTAGCCAGTCTTTCTCATCCAATCTATAAATGGAGTAAGTGTATTTTTAAATGGTAATGACTTGGAATCTTCCACATTAAATCCTAGCAATAACATCCTTCCTTGAAGCTTCTTTCTTAGTGATGCAGGAATCTGATTTTCCTTTAATGGTCTGAACAGTTCAAAAAAATAGTCTTGTTTATGATATGCAATATGTTGTTCAAAGCAACTGGTTAGAATAGTTGGATCAGTGGCAATGCGTTTATTCATTTCAGATAATTTAAACGAATTGTCGTTCTGCACCTCTATGGAGACTTGTAAGGCTCTTCTAGTAAAACTCTCTCGCATAAAATCGTGGTTCATTTTATTAGGCATATCATAAAGCATCCGTATATTCCTAGATAATTGCTCAATCGTTCTTCTCGTTAGATCAGTTGCAGCCAAAATTTCTATATCTCCATTTACGCCATTGTCTTTTCCAAAGAGATAAAAGGTTGCCATTATTTCGTCTTCCTTTATAAACGGAAAAGCTACATTGCCAGAGAGAAACCTTGTAATCCTATATGAAATATCCTCAGGCAAAAACATACCCATATAAGAATCAGCTACTATTACCATTTGTTTGTTATGAGAAAGCAACTTTGATTTAACCTTAGTAAACAAAAGATAGCAATCTCGAAAATTGGTTTCCCCTAAATTTCAAGTACCAAGAGAAAGTATGATATCATGCTCAAACTTTATGATCTATATACGAATGGTTTACCTGTTATCTCAATACTGTATTAAAATTAAGAATTTTCACTGTTTTATACCATGAAAAACACTTTCATGGGATGTAAATAATTCTTTTATTTATGTCGGGTAACCAAAGGTGCTTGTAGAAAAAATAAAGTAAAAAGGTTTGTTTATTAATGTGCGTGGGGTGGTGGTGCACTGCCCTTTGATAGAGCTTCGTTGAATGTTCCAGAGGCTTTTTCATGAAATTCCAAGTTAGACTGGTCTACTTTGACTGCTTGAGGTGGACATACCGAAACACAAGCCATGCACCATATACAATCGTGTTCCCTAATTGGATCAGCTTTGTCTGTATAGTCCTTTCTCTCTTCCTTAACTGTGCTACCAGTTCCAGCACTTGTTGCGTTAGCAATATCTTTCGCTGGCACATCCTGTTCTGTTCTATACCACTGAAATACTTGCACGGGACATGCTTCAATACAAGCACCGTCCGCTACACAGGAGTCCCAGTCAATTGCTACCATAGTACCATGTGTGCCGAGTGGAGCAATTTCTTCCCCTCTTGCTGCATAAGCTGACTTTACCTCCTCATTTTCTGCTGCTTCAGCTGCTCTTCCTGGACCCCAAACAAAGTGATAGTGTTCACCATCAGAATGCATATGCTTACCTATTACTTGCTGGTTTCTTGGAAAGTCTGGATCTATTGGCATACTTATCTAAGAATAATCAAGTTACATATTATTTAAACCATATGCGAGAAGGATA
>JBEVTH010000001.1:7552-53170 GCA_041156085.1 Candidatus Nitrososphaera maunauluensis | reverse complement strand
GATTACTCTAAACTACTTTTTTAAAACAGAGAAATTCTATATAATATAATATAATATACTAGAGGAAAGACATCATAATGCGTGTCGGTATAGTCCTACCACAGATTGGAGAACAGGCCACTAGAGAGAATGTAATTGAATTAGCAAAGACGGCAGACAAAGAAGGCATTGACTCTTTATGGGTTTTAGATAGACTTTTGTGGCCTTTGAATCCACAGACACCATATAGAGGAACTCAGGATGGAATTTTGCCGGTCAGTGCACAACGTGTATTTGATCCAATAGATCTGCTTACATTTGCAGCTGCAAACACGGAGAAGATTAAATTAGGAACTTCTGTCATAGATATGCTATTCCACAATCCTGTGATTCTGGCAAAAAGATTTGCTACACTTGATATTCTTTCTCAAGGGAGGGTTATTTGTGGACTTGGTATAGGTTGGTCAAAAGATGAATATCAAATTTGCAATGTTCCATTTAAGCAAAGAGGCGAAAGAGCTTTTGAGTTTGTCGAGGCGCTAAAAAAGATATGGACAGAAGATGTTGTAGAATTCAAAGGAGAGTTTTATAATATACCAGCCTCAAAAATAGGGCCAAAACCTCTACAGAAGCCCTATCCTCTAATTTATCTTGGAGGCTGGAGTTCCAAAATGTTTTCAAGAATAGTGAAAAATGATGCCAATGGCTGGCTAGCTTCTATGGGGAGTGGGGTGGTATCGTTAGAATATCTAGAAAATAACATAAGGATGTTAAAGGATGAAGTTAGCAGAGCAAATAAAAACAATAACAATTTTAGAGTTTTTGTTTTAACTTATCCACAAACGAATCTTAAATCTTCCAAAACGGGTCAAAGGCTCCCGTTAACTGGAAGTATTGATGAAATTGGCGATGACATACAAAGGATTAAAGAAATGGGAGTGGATCACATTATATTCTGCTATTTCACTTCATCTGAAGATATTAACAAAACAATCGATCTAACAAAGGAGCTTTCAGAATTCGCTAAATAAACAAAATGTGTTTGTATGTATACTATGACGGCTCTCGTCGTAGCGAACCTGAGATGAGTTATTGGATTATATTATTATAATCCCTTCGCGAAGTTGTATGCTGAAGGTATATTACTTGGAGGCTTACCATAAACTATTGCAATCTCATCGTGTTCATTAAGCTTTATCTCCTTATAATTTACTGCTGGATTTACTTTATTGCCATTAACATACACATTTAAAGTGCTTTTGCCATTAACAATATTGTCAAATATCTGAGTATTGCTAAATTTCTTATTCCATATGTCAAAGAACTGTCCTAAGGTGTAATCTTTCGCTACTGGCGACTCTATGTGGATTACTCCGGATTCATCGTGTGTATGCAGCCAATAAAAACATTTGTCAGTAATACCGATTTGAGAAGGGATTGTATAAGGTTGGCTATTAATGAAGATATCCAAATGTGCGTGATTATGAAAAACAAGTTGTTCCACATTGTTGCATTGTATGCCATCAATTGTTAATGCTGCGGCACTAGATCCGGATAGTGCTTTAGAAGATGCTAGAGCAAGACCAATGCCTATTGCTGCTACCGCTATCACTCCAATCATTATCAGCCTTTTAATTTTCTTATCTCTTATAGCTTTGCTAGCACGGTTTTGACGGTCTTTTTGTTTAATATCTAATCGAACCTCTAAGAGGACACACACTTATTGTTTATATTAATTATCAACGATCTTCGAGATCAATGTCCTGACTATCGAGAATATGCTTTTGTCGGTTCAATCTCTATGAATTTATCAAAACAAGGATGCAGGAAATATTTTAAAGATCGGAACAGTTCCAAGCACACAAAAGATCCTGCTGCAACAAAGTTTCCAAACTAACTGACCAATCATATATCTGCATTACGGAATATGATTATAGCTTGATAGTCTGATGGAACAGCTGTACTTGTTTTTCCTGGAGGAAAAGAAATCTACTATATGCTATAGCACACATGATTTATCTGGGGTCGGCCGGATTTGAACCGGCGGCCTCCAGCGCCCAAGGCTGGCATCATACCATGCTAGACAACGACCCCTCATTCTACCACATGATCAACAAAACTACTTGGCAGGGAATGCACTGTTTGTTAGTATAATTTTAACTTTCGTTAGAAACAATACCCCTTTATATATGCCATCATTTCAAAGTTTATAGTTTTAACGTATGAATTTTCTTGAATGTTACCAGCAAGCGGGTAAGATAGCATCTGAAGTCCGGGAAAATGCACGAAAGAAATACCACATAGGATCTACACTGTTTCAAATTTGCGAATCAATAGAATCCGAAGTTAGAACAAGGGGAGCAGCACCTGCCTTTCCAGTTAATGTTAGCTTGAATGATATAGCAGCCCACTATACTGCAGAGCCAAATGACCAGATTGTGGTAAATGATGCAGATGTTCTCAAGATCGATATCGGTGTGCATGTCCAAGGATATATTGCAGATACAGCGGTAACCATTTGTTATAATCCAAAATATGAAACCCTAGTGAAGTCTGCTGAGATTGCCTTAAGCGAAGCAGTCAGAATAGCTAAATCCAGTACTAAAGCTAGTGATATTGGAAAAGTGATCGAAAGTTCAATATCAAAGCAAGGGTTCAAACCTATTCAGAACTTAAGCGGTCACTCATTAGAACAATACACAATTCATGCAGGAAGATCAATACCAAATATATGGACAATAGGATCCTCATTTAACCTAGTTTCTAATCAAGCATACGCTATCGAGCCGTTTGTAACAACAAAAGAAGGTCAAGGAGTAGTTTATGAAGGCAAGATTCGCAATATTTTTGGTATAACTTCCCGCAAACCGACTAAGGATAAAGAGGTAGATGAATTTCTTGAAGATATTTGGAATACATTTAAGACTTTGCCATTTGCTCTAAGATGGATGCTAGACAAATATGAAGAGAAAAAGGCTCGTCAATTTATAGAGGTTTTACTAAAGAAAAAGAATATACATGCTTATCCTATTCTTGTTGAAGGGAATGGAAAGATGGTTGCACAAGCAGAGCATACATTGATTCCTTCAGAGAATCTAATTAACATCATTACATAACATTCTATATTGCTATTATATTTTTTGGCTTTTCTTTTTCTGGTGGATATTCACCATAAATTGCTGTGATCACAATAATGCCAGAGCACTTGTTGCATGGTGCTGATCCTCTTTTGTATATGTAATCATTTGCCTCAAAAATTCTTCTATTCTTTGCACCACAATTCTGGCATGTTTCTACGGTATAAATGGTCGGAACTTCTTTTTTCTTTTTTCTTCCAAAAAAAAACCACAAATATTATTGTGCAACTCCTAGTGTATTTCCAATGCCTATAATCAGGACTGATTGACCTAGAGAAGTCTTGTCTTCAATTACAGAAAATACTATACTGCTTACCTTTTCAAATGATTCAGAAATCTCTTTTCGCATAATGGTAATTGCGTCTTGGATAGACTGCTTTACTATGACTGCATAAACAGGAATATTGAATCTTGTCGCAACTTCTTCAATCTGATATTTCTCAACTCCTATACCACCTATAGCAGCTCCAATGCCTTCGGCAACAGCACCTGTTTTTTCGCCCTCCAACTTCAATGCTGCATCTATCATTATGATAGCGTCAATTTTCAATCCAATCTCTCCTACCAGTCGTTGAACTGCCTCTCCTGGTTTGCCTACTGCTCCACCTGGTCCTTCTGCTTTAAGCAGATACAATTTTCTATTCAAATATTCGCCTTCGGTATAGACAGTTTCTCGTGCGATTATTTTCTTATCTTTTCCAATCATCATTTTTCCAACAATCATTGGACCTATACTGTCTCCTATCGGCTGACCCTCTTTAAAGGCACTTATTGCACTTTGCAATGCCTCTGCTTCTTGTAACAAAAGTGGCATTACCATTTGCAATTGTACAATTACAAACATGCTTGTTGTCTGTTTGCCCATTAGATAAAAATGCCTTACTACCTTGTAAATCATATTGAGAGCAGTTGCCGCCTCTATAATATTTTCCACACGAGAAGCATGGGATTCAGTCATTCCCTCTGCCATTCTCTTTATTTCAGAACGAATCCTTTCATCTCTGGTTCTAATTATATGATCCAACTTTCCGACAATACCATTTGGATCAAGGTTAACAGGCATAATTGTAAAATATTCTAGAAATTTGTCAACTTTTTCACAGGGGTCAGCTGAAGGTTTAATTGAGGTCTTTACATAATCTATTGCTTCATTCCTAGCCGTTTCTTTCATTGTCTTTAGTTTTGTTAAAGATCTTGAAATATCACTGAGAATCATCCATGATTGAAATTTCTGACCATAAATCATCAAAAGGAAGATGGGAGCAAACCAGAGTATGTATGTCAGTGGATTGGTATTTGAATCAGATCCTCCTCCTGGTCCGAAAATACCGCTAAGTTGTAGTAAAAAGAAAGAAAGCATATTCTAGAGCCTCAATCCAAATTGACTGGATCCCTTTTCACAATTAAAGGTTACTTTGCATGAGGCTGAACAATTTCCATGAATGCGATTTAATTAAATGTATTATAACGTAGTTAATCGAAATGGGAATGTAACAAGGCACATACAATTTTAATGAAAAGCCATTAACATTAAAAATAAGAATTAGGATATTATAGTTGAATTTGACATCTGATCAGAACGAAAAACAAAAAACAAAAAACAATATTGCTATTGCAATACTCAAAATGCCTGATGGGAAAGAACATCAAATACCATTGGCTGCAAAGACTTTTAAATCAGGTAGGGAAGGCTACTACGCCCAAGTACCGTCTTTTGTATATGAAAACGAGGTATATGGTGGTCAAATACAAATATGGAAAAAGGGTGATGGAAATAACAAACAAAATGTAGGTGATGTCAAATAGGCTATTTAGGGCTTTGTTCATGAACTAAGCAACCCCTGGATGTAACTGAGCATATAGTAATCTTATTGTAATATGGATATTAATCAATAAATGATAATAATGGAAGGTGCAACAATAGTACCATTCATATTACCAATTATGCAAGTTTTGGTGCCACATTGGTTGGATTTTATTCATTCTGAAAGAAACCTTGCTCGAATAGAACTTTGGAACTTAATTGCAGACCACGTTCAACTGCTTTTATCCTATTCTTATCCACTGTGATATCAAGTGGAATATCTACTTCTTCGTTATATGACAATCTAGTAATACAATTTAAATCAACTTTACCAAGAACCAAGAACCAAGAATATCGCTTTTTTACGGCTAGGACCATAAAATTCAATACATGAAATTTCGTACTTTGTAAAATAAAAATTTTCAATCGACATTACAAATTCCAAAGCCTACCATTCATAGTATTATATTTATAGTCGTAATTGTATGAACTCCAAGAATCAAAAATTAAGTTTGTTACAAGATTAGTAGAGTAGCACGAATGCTCTAGAATAAGGAAAATGATATATGTATTCTTAGTGAGCAAAAAATCTCTTCTTTGTATTATCTACTAACTTGACAACATGATCAATAATCTTTGATGATGCAGAAAGATGATTTTGCGCGTTAAAAATGGCTTTCAGTTCTATTGACGAAAGGATTTTGGATATATTAGGATCTTCGTTTATGGCATGATAGAAATGCTCTTTCCTCTCCTGCGAAGCAAACGCAATTCTTTGGATATTCCTATATGCTTCAAATCTAGGAATTCCTTTCTTAACTAATGCTTCAAGAATGAATTCTGCATAGATTTGACCCATTGTTATATCCAAGTTAGAAGTGATTCTTTCTTTATTCACTTTCAGTTCTAAAATGACGTTAATCATTGTATTTAGCATATCATCTAAGAGGATAGCGGACATGGGAATAATAAAGCGTTCATTTGCGGAATTTGATAGATCCCTCTCATGCCATAATGCAATATTTTCCATTGCTACACTAACCATAGATCTCAGAATCTTCGCAAGAGAAGAAACTCTCTCGCTTTTGATTGGATTGCGCTTAACGGGAACTGCACTACTTCCCATCTGATCCTTTCTGAATGGTTCGGCTACTTCACCAAGTTCTGTTCTCTGCAGATTTCTAATCTCAATAGCAATTTTATCAAGCGTGGAACCTATGAGTGCAATCAAAAACTGCATCTCTGCATATCGTTCACGAGGAATAACCTGTGTGGCAGCATCAATAACATAAAGGCCTAAAGCCTTTGCTACTGTTTCCTGAATCTCTAATACTCTCTCTCCCATTAGAGAACCTGTTCCAACAACGCCTAGAGTTTTACAAAGTAAAAAGCGCTTTTTTCCTTCTTCAATTCTTTCTATGTGCTTTGCCATTTCCGCGCCCCATACTGCAAATTTTAATCCAAAGGAGATAATGCTTGAATGCTGTCCATGTGTTCTTCCAACTGCGGGTTGATTTCGAAATTCCATTGCCCTATCTGTAAGTATAGTCGCTAATTTAGAAATTTTAGGTTCAATAATATTAAATGCATCCTTCATTTGCATTGAGATACTTGTATCTACGACATCGTTACTTGTAAGACCATAGTGGACCCATGGTTTCGCTTTATCTGAACACTGTTCACTTAAAGCTTCAACTAAAGCCGCTGTATCATGTTCACTTATAGCCTCTAATTCCTTAACTCTCTGGAGAGAAATCCTGCCGGATTTTACTTCTGTCAAAATTTCCTTAGAAGCATCAATTGGAATCATCTTGATTTGGGCTTGTGCTACTGCTACTGCAGCCTCAAAGTCCAATTGATATTGCAATCGTTTCTTTTCTTCGAATATTTGCTTGATTTCTTCACTTCCATAACGTCCTGAATCAATTGGTAGAATAGGCATATCTATTACAAACAGCAAACCGTAGAAAAATAAACCTTGTCAAGGTTTATGTTTTCCAGCTTATAAACAACCTTAAGTCTTAAGATGGATAAAATTCAAGTATTATGGATTCTCCTAAATGATTGAATCCTTACACAAGCCGCTTTAGATATACGAGTTATTAGATTACTGTTTAGCTTAAAAGATAGTCTCTATCTACTATCAAAAGAAACTGTAAGTTTAGTTCAAAAAAGTGATCAGAATGAAAGGTTCATGTTGCCTTTATCAAGCAATGCTTATAATTACTCCTAGCAAGACCATTTGATAAGATGAGTGAATTATTAACTAAAAGTGGTAACCACAAAGTTAGGAAAGTTAATGACTTTGAATTTCGTATTGAGAAGGATTCCTCTAAGGGAATGAAAGTGCCCGTTACAATTTATGCTACTGATAATCTTGTTTCAAAAATGGCTGCCGATAGAACAGTTGATCAGGCGGCTAATGTCTCAACGCTCCCTGGAGTGAGAAAACATGTTGTAGTCCTTCCCGATGGCCACGAAGGCTATGGGTTCCCAGTAGGTGGAGTAGCTGCACTCGACCTTGAAGAAGGTGTTATCAGCCCGGGTGGAGTCGGATACGATATTAATTGTGGAGTAAGATTGCTCAGAACAGCGTTAACTGAACAAGACATAAAGTCAAGAATAAAAGATGTTGTAAATGAATTGTTTACAGAGATTCCTTTGGGAGTTGGTAGCAAAGGAACCATCAAACTAGGTACATCAGAGTTTGATGAATTGCTTGTAGAAGGTGTAGAATGGGCTATCGAGCAGGGCTATGGATACAAACAAGATGCAGAAGTCTGTGAAGAAGGTGGAAGAATGGCTGGAGCTGATCCCACAAGTGTTTCAGATTTAGCAAGAAAACGCGGATCCCCTCAATTAGGTAGTTTGGGTTCAGGCAATCATTTTCTTGAAGTACAAAAAGTTAACAAAATCTTCGATGAAAAAGCCGCAAAAGCTATGGGTATAGATCAAGAAGGACAATTGACAGTTTTAATTCACTGTGGATCAAGGGGATTTGGGCATCAAGTATGCAGCGATTATTTGCGTATCTCAGAAATTGCTTTAAGGAAATATGGTATGAAAATTGCAGATAGGGAACTAGCATGCGTACCGAATAATTCCTCTGAAGGCGAAGATTATCGTCAGGCAATGTATTGTGCTTTGAACTTTGCGTGGTCTAACAGGCAGCTGCTAACACATTGGACGAGAAAAACGTTTCAAAACGTATTTGGGATGACAGAACAACAACTAGATATGAAACTTGTTTATGATGTATCTCATAATATTGCTAAAGTAGAACGTCATAAAGTAGAGGGTGGAGGAATGCGTGATCTAGTTATTCATAGAAAAGGAGCTACTAGAGCATTTCCTGCAGGAATGGATCAAATTCCAGGGAAATATCGCAATATCGGTCAACCGGTAATTATACCGGGATCTATGGGAACTGCAAGCTGGATCCTATTAGGCAATGAAAAATCTCTTGACTTAAGTTTTGGATCTACTGCTCACGGTGCAGGAAGAACTATGTCAAGGTCAGCTGCAAAGAGGAGCTATAGTGTAGAAGACGTCCGAAGCGGACTAGAATCAAAAGGCATCTATATCAAGGCATTAACAAAGGACGGAGTGGTAGAAGAAACACCTCATGCATACAAGGATGTAGATGCAGTTGCTGAGGTTTCTCATTCACTTGGAATAGCAACCAAAGTGGTAAGATTGGTTCCAATTGGAGTGATTAAGGGTTAATGTCAAAGGAAGAAGAAGATCCAGATATTGCAATTATCAAATCTCGAAAAATGAAGGCACTAAAGGAACAAGCAGCTGCGCTTGAAAGGTCAAGAATAAAACAACAACAACATCAAGAATCATCTCTACAACCAAAAAAAAATAATAGAGAAATTATATCTAACTACTTATATGATAGGGGAGAAGAGGTTCTAACCCTTGCAGAATCTCAATTTCCTATCCAGACAAAATCGATAATCAATGGAATCGTAGAACTAATTGGAGCTGGCGAAATTAAACAAAGAATATCAGGCGGTGAGTTATTGGCTTTATTCCGTTCTGTCGGCGTAAACATTAGGATTAACACAAGCATAAAAATAGAGGATCATGGCAAGTTGGTTTCATTCTCAGAAAAACTAAAGCAAGGAAATGAAGAAAAAACTGATGACTAATAAAAATAAGAATGGCAGCTATATAGGTACATTCATACTGGATTTTCAGACTATTAATTTTGAATCAGATTCTAAAATTGCAATAGAGATCCTCTCTCATTATCAAAAAATATGTAATTTTTCTAATGATTGTTATACTTTCACTTTAGATAATCCTGTTTCCAGTGCCGGATGGTCATTTGCCAAGTTGTTTCTTTCTGGACAGTTCGTAGAAAAACTATGGGAGATAAATTCCAACGAAATTGATGGTTCACGAGGTAAAAAATTTGAAGATAAGTTTGTTTCATGGTTAAGCACGAAGTTACGAAATGGTAAATGTGATGCACAATTAAAAGTCGCCATGGAAATGAAATAAAAAATGTGCTAGTATCATTCAAAACGCTAATTTTGAGACTTGACACTTTTGTATCTTAATATTTCAGATAACAATTCTTAGTAGATCAAAACTCTTGTGAATAAAAACTAGAAAAGATTAATTATGTCAAAATTCTTCCAAGAGTTGTTAGAAACATTGACTGACTGGGATTTGCTCACACCTGGAATAGGTCTTACATCAATTGGAATTGTTGGTGTCGGAATTTCACTTGCTGGTATAGCAAAGACATTTTTGGAAGGAATGCATGCTGTTTCACTATTAACTATGTTCATTGGCATGATTTTCCTTGCGTCTGGTTTGTTTAAAGATGGTTTTCCATCAACAGGGCGAGCAAAGTCTGCTACTTTCATTACACTAGGCTTTCTTGTAACCTTTGGAGTCGCTGCTGCCGTAACAGTAAGTGCGCAAGTTCCAAGTATATTCGCATACATTGGATTAATGATGATCATTTCAATTCCAGCGGCAGTTCTAACCGTTGCATCGTATAGAAGAACACCGTATATCAAAGCACTTGCAGTTATTTTTATTGGAAGTGCAATAGTGGGTGGTGCTAGTTTTTATATATTTGGATTGGTTAGTCCAAAGACTCCAGCTGCCCCACAAACTAGTGGAGGGGGAGGAGGAAACGCCACTATTGGACAAGCAGCTCCTCCAAAGTTGTCACAGGTAGTAAAGGTGACAATCTTGCCTGGTGCATCTGCTAAAGGTAATCCTAATTTTAACCCAAAGGACCTTAGTGTTCCTAAAGGGGCAGGTATACAATGGACAAATAATGATAATGTTCCTCACACTGTGACAAGTTTTAAGGACACGGGCAAGTCATTTGATTCTTCGTTGATTATGCCAAAAAAAACATTTACTCTTGATACAAGTAAATTGACTCAAAAAGAGTACGATTACTTTTGCACCATTCATCCATTTATGAGAGCTAAATTCATGATAGGTAATGCTGCTGGAAAAACCTCCCCGATTGGTGGTAATGCGCCTACTGCAGCTGGGGGCGGAAATGCAAAGCCTACTGCTGTACCAGCGGGCACCACATCCATAACTATCTTGGCAGGTGCTTCTACTCAAGGAAATCCCAGTTATGACCCCGCGGATAGTAAAGTACCTATTGGTAACAAAGTAGCATGGCAGAATAAGGACAACACTATTCATACAGCGACATCTGGAACAGGTGCTTCCGATCCAAATTCAGGTAAGATTTTTGATACAAAGTTTATCACCGCAGGTTCAACCTCGACACCACAACAGCTCAAAGGTGTAAAGGTAGGAGACGTGGTGCAGTATTATTGCCAAATCCATCCTTATATGACTGCAAAGTTCACAGTAACCAAGTGACGTGCCCATAAGATCTGCTTTGCTGCAGGTTGAAAGCAAAGGCATTGGCATTACATTCGAACAGCGTTATAAATTTACAAACATGAATACTTTATCTATATAATAGACTCTTGCTTTTTTATCATTGATCTAACATTTGCATCGCTAATCACTAAAGCTTCGCCAAAAACCTATCAAACTTTGGGTTATTATCTCTATTTTAAGGTTAATAAATCCTATTTTAAAATAATACTCGAAACAGTGACATTCTGGCTTTTTACATGATCCAACTAAGTTGACTTGATATAGATAAGGATAGCGATATTAATGTTTTTAGATGAGCAATAAGAAATACTATTAGCAGTAGGACAAATTTTTATTTTCTAGTTATCTGGTTCACCAAAGTTATGCTGCGAGTAAAAAAGAAGTCTTGTATAACGTTTGGGCGATGGTATATATGTGCAGTATAATATACATAATTTGATCCTTTTTTGGCACAAAATAGTTTTCCTATGAAAGAATGGCATCTTGAACACATAGAAAAAATAATTGTAAAGTTCGTAACTGGATTATCAGTTAACGCTACTAGATGGGAGAAAAGACAGCATAATCGATATGGCACCATAACTAACGTATGTAGACAAATAGAATACGATATAAAGCATGGAGTAACAAACGAACAAGTTCTTTCGATTTTACAAAAAATTCGAAGTCAGTCGGCTTTCTCGAATCTTCTTCTAAATAATGATGGCTCGATGGAAAGGTTAAAAGAGATAGAGAAACACTTTACACCGCACAAAGATAAGGGATCTTGGTTTTAATTTTCAGCTGTTTTGAACCTCATTATACAAAATAGCCCTTTGACGGTTTTGCGCGTTAAATATATCAGATTATTATATCTATGTATCAATGAGCGCTAAAGATTCAGACGAAGACCATTAGCCTATTGCAGATCCGAGTGTCCATTATAATAAAATAAACAAGATAAAAATTACCCTATAAGGCGATTTATTATATCCGACTCATATATGTAATTAGTCTTCTAGAATCTATAAGGATAAAAACAGCACAAGAGAGAAGAAAAAACTAGATTGTTATCTTGATGAATAATTCAAATGCAACACAATTTGACTCATGAAAACGCAACAAAATTAAGGAAGAATTCATTCGATTATAGTAACTATCCAGTAATATAATATTGAATTGTTGTGCTATAGAATAATAATAATAATAATATACAGTCTATCCATCATGGAAAAGTTATAGGGCATGGTAACTAAGATTATTTTAACTAGGCAACACCATAACGATTTAGTTTCCTTAGCAAAAAAATCATTACCAAATGAATCGTGTGCACTTTTAGTAGGGAAGATTAACGGACAAAAACTTTATGTTGAGGATTTGGTTGTCATGAAAAATTTTGATGCATCAGCACTTACTTTCAGCATAGATTCGCAAGACCTTATTAATACTTATCAAAAGGTAGAAGAGCAAGGCATGCAAGTGGTTGGAATATTCCATTCACATCCTTCTGAACCATTACCATCTAAGACAGACAAAAAATTCATGGAAATCAATCCAGTAGTATGGTTAATCTATTCTACCACTACACATAAATATAAAGCGTATGTCTTTGAAAAAAATGATCAAATAAAAGAGGTACATATACGCCATATTATGGCATGAGCCTCTCTGTATCTCTAGGATACAATACCACCTCCCTTATATTCTGTGAGTTGGTCAATATCATCATTAGCCTATCGAAGCCAAGCCCACAGCCTGAATGTGGAGGCATCCCCCAATCAAAGGCCTTAAAGTGTTCTGAGAAATTCAGTGGATTCAAACCTTGTTCTATTACTCTTGCACGTAATTTTGAAGAATCGTGTTGTCTCCTTCCGCCAGATACTATTTCCAAATATCCATATTGTAAATCAAAGGACTTGGAAATCTTTGAATTATTTTCTTTTTCATGTATGTAGAACGGTTTTAATTTGAGTGGCCAATCCGTAATAAAATAAAATCCTTGATGAATTTCACCAAGTTTTCGGAGAGACGAGTCTGAAAGATCATCTCCAAACTCTAGATCCTCACCGCATCTATCTAGTTCTTCTAAACACTGTTCGTAAGTCAATCTGTCAATTCTTGTAGATTTATGAATTGGAGCTGCAATTCCTTCGATACCACCCACTAATTTAAGTAAGGGATTGTATTTTTCATTCAGTCCTAAAATAATATCCTGTATGATTTCTTCTACGATATCCATTATATCTTCATAGTCGACGAATGCTGCTTCCATGTCAACACTAATAAATTCTGCAAGATGTCTCAAAGTGTGCGAATTTTCTGCTCTAAAGTATGGCCCAATTTCAAAAACTCTGTCAAGCGCAAGAGTTAATTGTTCTTTGTATAATTGAGGGCTCTGTGCTAGATATGCATTCTTTTTAAAATATGGAAAACTGAACAAATTTGCTCCACCTTCACTAGCTGCCCCAATGATTTTTGGAGTATTTACTTCAATAAACCCTTTTGAACATAAAGTCTTTCTGATAATCTGAAGTGCTGCTGATCGGAGATGAAATATGGCAGCAATTTTGGGACTTCTGAGATCTAGGGCCCTCGAATCCAATCGTTTATCTATTGCTGATTCTATTCTTCCTGTCACATCTATAGGCAGAGGATGAACTGATCTCGAAAGGACGATTAACTCATCTACCTTGACTTCTATAGGAAAGTCTTTAGCTCTGCTATTTTGAACTAACCCAGATATGATAACGACGCTCTGTCTTGGAATAGTTTTTAAAACCTGCAAATTTCTCTCACCAGCTACGATTGCTTGAACAGTACCAGTTACATCTCTGATTATTAGAAATGCAAGTCTACCAATGTCTCTGGTATCTTCTATCCAACCTCCAATTCTTACGGTTTGACCAATTAAATTTTCATTAAGTTGGTTAGCAAAATGAGACCTTTTTATGATATCTACCATAACTTTGACATCTATTTTTGCTTCTGAAGTTCTACAAGTAGCTCGATATTCCTAATTTCTTTGGCAATTTTTTTAATTTTTTCGATATTGAATTCTAACTCGGAATGATTCCCACCTGCAATTATTACTTTGGTTAATTTATTTCCGTCAGGAAGCCAAACTAAGTTAACTGTGAGCACCTTTGCGGGATAAAATAGATTTTCAATAAACCTTCTATCGGTTGCTTCTGCTTCGACAAACCAAACTTTACTGCCAAATTCATCCTGAAATTTTTTTGAAAGAGTAGTATTCGTTCGTAGAACAATAATATCTGAACCACGGAGAATCAGGATGAAATCATCGTCTACCTTAGCGGCACTTATCATAGTGAATTTATTAATATCTTGATTATGTTCTGCAATTTTTGTAATTTTCATTGCTCCCTCTATAACTGCATGAGTCAAATGTCCTAACCGCAGCTTAGTTTCGCATTTTGCACATAATATGCCGGTTTTTGCATCGAAGGTACAAATAGGAGTTTTCAATAATTATCACTTGTTATAAATTTAATTATATCTAAAGCCTGTTATATAACCTAATATCAAATACTAATATGGCTTGTGTGCTTTTTTACGGGCTATATTGTAACCATTATCAAAATGTTGAGGAAGGAAGTAGCTCGCCAGTCTTAGTGCAATAGGGCAGAAGGGGAATGAATGAATAATTGTGGGTTCACATAACTACGATAACCATGTATGGCTGAGCTGCATTATAATTTTGAAATCATTGTTTTGTAGGAGGTTTGCTTTCATTTACCTGCTTGTTGATTGCTTCTGCCATAAAGTGATTGCTAACGTTAACCTTAACATCCTGAATTCCTTCAAGCTTGTAAATATTATCCCTAACATCTTGTGCTATCTTAAAGCCGAACACAGCTGGGCAAAAAGGACTTGTTAAATGCAAATCTAAATTTACTTTTCCAGCATCGAGATCAACCTTGTCAACTAACTCCAATTCCATTATAGAGACGCCAATCTCAGGATCTACAATCTTTGTTAATTCGTCAAATATCTGTTTTCGGATGTGTTGCGTGTCTTGACTCATTATTACTATTGTTATTAAATTTGTGTAATCCTATTTAACTATTGCACAGGGATAGAAGAAATAGTGCAGAAAAATAGCAAAAGATTTGGCAGTGTAAACTGAGGTAGAATTATAAAAAGTTATCTTGAAGCAAAGATGAGGCTGAAACTCCAGGAAGATCGCTCGTAGATCTAACAATTTTAAAGATATACTCCCTGAAACTACTGTTTGATGATGGTTTGTTCCCAAGTACAAATAGATTCTTGCAAAATTGCTCGCTAATCAAGCTACTTATTAGGCATTGATTTATCTGAGATAACATCTGTTAAGGAGAGCAGTTCATATATGAATGTAAAATGTTAAAATAAAACGAATCGATTCCATTAATTGTGTATAGATCAAGATCTGGATTTGAGCTTGACAAATATGCATTCAAGTTTCTATCTTCGATGAGCGACGACAGTGTTATATTACTTTATGATGTATTTGGTAGCGAAGCACATTCCATTATGTTGTATGAGATTGGCTTTTTGACCCTGGTTGATTTGAAGAAAATTCTGAAAGCATTGGAGGAAGTAAAAAAAAATCCTAACGTTCTATATCCTGACGACTATGAAGATATTCATGAATCAGTTGAAGCATTTGTGATAAAACATGCAGGTAATGATTCAGGTGGGAAAATGCATACTGCACGTTCCAGAAATGATCAAGTAATACTCGACATCCGAATGAAGATTAGAGACGAGATTAATGATATTTGCAATGCAGTTATTGATTTAATCGATTCACTTTTAGAAAAAGCAAACGAAAATAAAGAAACTGTGATGCCAATGTATACACATTTGCAACAAGCGCAGATCGGAAGTTTCTCTCACTTTCTTTTATCCTATGGAGATGCACTCTTCAGAGATATGGATCGACTCTATCTTTCATATGGAAGAATCAATCAGTCACCTCTCGGCGCATGTGCAATAGGCGGATCAAGTATTAATATAGATAGGAAGATAACTGCTTTTCTCCTAGGTTTCGATGGATTAATAAAAAACTCTGTTGATGCCACCACTTCTCGTGATTCACTCATAGAATTTGTTTCAGCACTTTCTATCTTAATGATTACATTAAGCAGGATGGCAGAGGATTTTATAATTTGGTCTACATTTGAATTTGGCTACATCGATATTGCTGACAAATATAGTTCAACATCAAGTGCAATGCCACAAAAAAAGAACCCTGATGTGTTGGAAGTTATCAGAGCGAGAACAGCATTAATGATAGGTAATTTGGTAACTATGTTCTCAACAGTAAAATCTCTGCCATCAGGATACAACAGAGATCTACAGGAGTTGAAGCCAACATTATGGAAGATGTCAACTGCCGCACTTGAATCCTTAAAGATAATGACTGACTTAGTAAAATCACTTTATATACACAAAGAGAGGATGCAACAGGCGGCGAGTAATAGTTATGCAATCTCTGTTGATATAGCAGAACAGCTTGTGGTGAAGAAGGGAATACCATTTCGATCTGCTCATAAAGTTGTAGGAGCCCTTGTTGAAAAGGCTGTAAGTAAGAATAATATTGAATTCACTATGTTGCAGAAAGAGGATATCGATGATGTATTGAAAAAGATTGAATCCAATCTTCAACCAGCAGAACTAATACAAATTATAAGAGAATTGACTCCGAATAAATCCCTTGAATTACGAATCTCATCTGGATCACCTAATCCAAAGGAGCAGCACGATATGATTAGCTCTTCATATCGTAAGTTAGCTGGGTATAGGGAAGGAGTGTCTAAACGCAAGAGATCTATCGCAGTAGCATTTGATAACCTTGCAAAATCCACAGAAAACTACCTGAATGCGTAACGATGTTGAATTTGACCAGTGAACAACACACTAAAATTCTTTGGTCACCATATACTTAATAGTATGGCATCCTGGTATTTGGCTGTCCATCCCCAAATCAGATTAACTGTTTGTACAATAGAATACGACAGTAATTGATAAAATTTTCATGTAATTTTGAAGTCATATCATTCTCAATAATTATAGTTGGAAGATTAGTGTCACTTGTATGTCTGGCTAAACCTCAGTTAAATAAAATGGTCCTTTATCTCCTAGTATAGATTCTGGAAGATGATCTCAGATACTAATCCATTTCTGTCAACTCTGTGTTATGATACATTTTATAATGAAAAATTCCTTATCGTAATTAGGTGTGATTGTACTACTGATTACCACGATGTCAAAAAGATAGCCCGGCCCAGATTCGAACTGGGGTCAAAGGCTCCAAAGGCCTCTATGCTTGGCCACTACAGTCGGCGGAATCTGTTATTCCTCCACCGGGCTCCCGGGCGTATTCCCGTATATATTTTACTATCTTTATAATCTTACCCAAGACCTTTCTAAAAATAAGCGTATTTTATGTACTGGATCATCCATACCATCAAGGATGTGCTTGGCCTTCTTTTTCTGTTTTTCAGCGTAATCTTTGTCTACGATCATCTTCTTTGTCAAACGAAGTAGATCTCTGGAGCTGCAGGCTCTTTTTACTAAGCCCGAAGAAAGAAGGTATTTTTCAACATAAAAGTGGAGTGGTGCAATAGAAATAGTGGGTTTTCCAAGAAGAGATGCCTCAGCTGTCATCGTACCGCCAGCTCCTATAAATACATTAGCCAAGGAGACCAATACTGTTCCATCAATTACATGCTGTATTACACGGGCCCTTCCTTCATACCTTTCTGCAATTTCCTTTAGCTGATCTTCATATCTGCAAAGAAAAATTATGTTAGCTGACTTGGCCAGATCCTTTACAAGAGCATCGATCATAAAAATTTTGCTTTCTAACTTCTTGTCTACAATATACGAAGCTTTTGCTTCTTCGAGTCTTATCAAAACAATCTTTTTCTGATTATCAAGATCTAGATTATCCATTACTGCAGATGATAGCGGCGGTGAAGATATTGGATATCGTTTGAGCCAGGCAGCTGGGTCCAATGCTCGATATTTTGTTATCTTATTCTTTGAAATTCCGAATCCAAACCACGCAGAATATGGAATAACCCAAGGACAGAATAGGTGATTCATCAGAGGAATTGTAAGTTTTGCGACAGATTCTGCATGAGGTGAATCGTTCAGCCCAATATGTCTTATTCCGAGTCCAAATGCAACCCTTGAACCTTCTGGAGATGAAAATGTAACTGCTGTATCAGGTTCAAATTGCTTTATTATGTCTGATAACTTGAGTGTTCTATTTGTACTTTCATATAGCTTTTCATATTTCCCTGCTCCCCCGTGTCTTCCGATAATTTTCAGATCGAGGTGCTTGATCCTTGCTAGTTGTACTGCCTCTCTGTAATCCCTCGATGTGCAAAGTATTTCATGGCCATCCTCGCGGAGCAAATCTACAACAGGTTTAAAAAACATTACCTGTTTTGGTGTTAAAATATCAAACCAGATTTTCAATGGTAATTAAATGAACAAATTTTGATAGAAAAAACTTTTCTTTAACCCTCTTTTAGATAGCGTGGGGATGGATTAGATGCTTAGCAAGGAGGATCAGTTATAACTTGAGTACTGGATTGTCATCAACAGCTGTATATGGATTAAGCACAGAAGGATACAGCATTGCATCTTCTATTGCTCTCAAAGGATCAAAAGTTTCGTTAATTGACGAATCTGCTCGAATGGCCATAAAACTAAAACCTGATATTGCGCGGACATATCCCAATGTTAGTTCTTTAATAGAGGATGAGCCATTGCTTGCTCTTGAGCCAATTGATATCGCGATTAAAGATGCATCTTATGTCTTTTTTGCGCCAAGGATTAGGAAGGTTGGACAAGAAGTAAAGAGTGATGTTACATCTAAGTTCAGAGATGCAATAAGGGTGTTGAAAAGAGGAACCTCATTGATTTATGCTCTGCCTACCGGCATCGGAGGCAATAATGAAAATATTGCATTGATAGAGCATGTAACAGGTCTGTCAGTTGGCAAGGATGTGTTCTACTATTATATGCCACAATGTAACTCAAGTGTAGCTACTAGTTCTGAAATTTTGGTGGGTTCTTTCAAATCAAAACAAGATGTACAGATATCTAAAATGCTATATGACCAGGATGTCAGAAGAAAACTAAATTTTATTGATATTTTATCGGCAGAATTTGTACATTCCATCAAAGTATTAGGGCATTACACCAGTATGGCAAGCATTTTAGAAATCTGTAGACATGTCCAAAACAGTGAGATAAGCAATGAAGTAATGCACCATGCGTTTAGAGATATTTATATAGATGATATAGCAAATGGCCTATATGATCTTAGGGCTATAGGCTCTTCGCTTAGCGGAGCCGGGCCATTGATGTATCTTGTTAATGGTACCATCAAAGCTATAGAAGGCTATATCAAACATATGATAGACGAAATTCGGGGCATGTTAAAGAAACGTGATCTAAAGGCAAGTCGAACAAAAGTTTCTATTGCATGGACTTTAGATCCTAATGAAATGAGGGGAGACAAAATAGAGCTATTATCTTCACTCGAGACAAAATTAAAAGATTATATCGGGGATGTGGAACGTCAACAAGGACAGAATCTTGATCTATACCCTACAGATAAAACTATGATATCTCTTGTGTGTACTAAGAACGACTTTGCCAAGGTTTTATCTAAAAATAAACAAATCTCAGATGGCATTTTAATGAAAGCAAATCCTGTATGTGAAACTATCGGTTAATTGGAACTAAATCGAACGTATTTCACTATTAACAAGGGGTTTGTGCTGTCCCTTTTTTTCCTGATTTTATGAAATATGACTAGTTAAGATATTTTGCTTGCAAAGGTGAACATCTAGTCACTGCTCGAATTATCCACCGTTAGCAAGACAATCTTCAAATCGACAGATTCGTTCTAAATGAACTCCATGCTTCTTGTTTCCTGTTATATTCTGTCCTGGAGTATATTATTCTGGCAGGGTGTCCCATTACAACCACATCAGGAGGAACATCTTTTGTTACTACTGCAGCCATTGCGACTACACTATTTTGTCCTATTTTCACTCCTGGTTTTATTACTGCTCTACCACCTATGATAACTCCATCCTCTACTATAACTCCAGCCATTCTTGGACTCATAGGGTATGGATCATTTGTAAAAGTGGCAGCTGGACCTATGAAAACATTCTTGCCTATTATTGTTAGCGGAGGAATGTAGACTGACCCTTCTATCCTTGTGTTTTCACCAATTTTTACTTTGTAATCGATGTGTGTTAGAGAACCAATCATTACATTGTCTTTAATTTCGGTTTCATCACCAACATAGGCAAAGTGCCAAATCTTTACATTTTTACCAAGCCTTGCAGTTGATGAAACGTAATTTACTGTGCCAGTACTAGAAAAACCTAGATTTACCATTGCTGTATATTCTCACAGATGCCACGGGTTACCTTGATTTATAACTTTGGCTGGTATTCTATTCTGCCATTTTTGCAGGAAGTCTATATCCTTTCGCTTTTCACGAAGTTCATCAGGTAACAACACCGGTATTTCGTCAATAATTGGATAGAAACGGTAACACTTATTACAAAACAAAATTCCTTCGCTTATTATAATATCGTCGTTATCATTATCTTCTCGTTTTATATTGATTTCAAACAACTCTAACGGATAATGCTTATCAATAGGGCAGGCAAGTAGATCAAGCATAGATTTTCTCATTTGTCTATTTCAGATCCAGATAAACGGGAGATCCAGTATTGTTAGATAAAAGTGCTGCTTCTGCTACTTTGGTAACGTTAGTAGCATCAGTTGCCGATACTACTGGTTTGCAAGTCTTTCCCTCTATGACATCAAGAAAACTTTTTAATTCTAATGTAAGAGGTTCATGAAGTTGCTGACGACGTGGAATTATTGTAGCTGCTCCATGATCAATTTTGATTTCTTGTGTAATGAAATCGCCACTAATTATTCCATCAGTACAAACGGCGGTAAATTTTCTAACTTTTTGCGGAGTAATCCAGTTTGATGCAATAATAGCTACCTTCTGGTCATTAAATCCGAGCATGATAGTTGCGAAGTCTTCATATAAGTGGAATTTTTTTCCTGCACGTGCAAAAACAACATGTGGTCTGCAATTAAATAGAAACATTGCTGTGTCAATGTCATGGACAGAGGTGTCATAAATTATACCGACATCCTTCACATGCAATGGCATCCTATTTTCCCTATGAAATTCCATCATTAACAAATCTCCATACATTTCGCCATCAATAAGTCGCTTAACATCCTGAACTGCAGGATTAAACCTCTCTATATAACCAGATGTTAAAATCAGTTTTTTCTTTTCTGATACTTCTGTCATCTCTTCGCACTCTCTAGAAGAAAAAGAGAGTGGTTTTTCAACAAAAACATTAATTCCTCTTTCCATTATTTTTTTTGCAACCACAAAATGAGTCTTGGTAGGAGTAC
Source organism: Candidatus Nitrososphaera maunauluensis (assembly GCA_041156085.1). Taxonomy (GTDB): domain Archaea; phylum Thermoproteota; class Nitrososphaeria; order Nitrososphaerales; family Nitrososphaeraceae; genus Nitrososphaera_A; species Nitrososphaera_A maunauluensis. Next base: position 31,885 of record JBEVTH010000001.1, on the reverse strand, counting down.
ATACGAGACAGGCATCCAATTTTGTTTCTCCCTTGAGCATTTCATCGATAGAATTGTACGATTTTGCATTGTATCTATCAGCTATTTCTTTAGCGCGCGCCGAATCCATATCACAGATAGCTGACAGGACACCTAGGTCATTAAGGACCCTTGCATGATTCTTGCCCCAGCCACCTACACCTATTATAGCCAGCCTAAGCTTGGATTCTATCGCTACCATACGGGCGTTAACCAGCCAAGATAATCCTTAATTTCAGCAGATACAATTTTTGTATACATTTCTCTGATACTTCTAGTTACAGGTCCTTCTCTCCCGTCACCGATCTGAAGCCCGTCGATGTTTGTGATGGGAATAATTTCAGCTGCAGTTCCTGTCAGAAATACTTCGTCTGCCATATATAACTCCGTTCTGACAATTGGCCGCTCAGCCCAGTCATACCCCATATTTCTTGCGATAGTTACTGCACTATCCCGAGTAATTCCCTCCAATACTGAACATGCAGTAAATGGCGTGTAAATCTTTTTATTTCTAACTATAAAAATATTTTCTCCAGCTGCCTCGCTGACATTGCCTTCTTTATCCAGCAAAATCGATTCGTCATATCCATTGTGTCTACTTTCCTGTGTTGCGAGTATTGAATTAAGATAATTTCCAGCAGCTTTAGCCATGGGCGGGGTTGATGTATCATCAATTCTACGCCAGGAAGAAACACATGCTTTAATCCCTTCTCCTTTAAAGTATTTAGCAAAAGGAAAAATTATAATTACTGTATGCGTAGGGGAGTCTCTTGTAATATTAAGATCTATACCGTGCATTCCTACAAATGTCAAAGGCCTTATGTAACATGATTCCTTGATGTTGATCCTTTTTAGTAAATCTATTGTAGCATCACAGAGTTCTTTTGCAGAATAATTTAAAGCAAACGAATAAACTCTTGCAGAACGATGAAGTCTTTCCATATGTTCTTTTAATCTAAATATATATAGGTTATTTTTTGCAAAGTATGCACGAATACCTTCGAAGACTGAAGTACCATAGTGTAAACCGTGACTCATAACAGGAATTGTTGCTTCCTCCCACTTCACAAATTTACCGTCAAACCAGATGAATTCTGCACCTTTTGTTCTCATTTAAGTGCAAGTCGCTTTGTGGCTTATAAAAATCTTCTAAACTAGATAAAGCCGTCTCTAGGGAATTTTATTCCCATTGTCTTCAATGTCCGATCAGGCGATCTTGCGAATTTTTCTATAATTTCCCAGTTATCGTTAATCAGATCAATAACTTTTTCTGGGACATTATCTTGCCAATGAGATTGTCTTCCTTCAGTTACTTGACGGTAAAGCAATTCTTTTACAATAGAAGACGATATTTTTCGTCGTTTTGCTTTAATGGGATGAAGCCCATATACTTTTAGTGCAAGTCTTTCTATTTTATCACCCGTATATGCGATGAATGTTCCTTCATGAATATTATTAACTATGTGGTTTCGTAGTATCCATGAGTGTGGAGAGATTACAGGTGGCAAATATTTTATAAATGGAGAATAGAAAGTGTAGTCTGGCAAGATTTTGATGTTAGCATTGTTATCAAGGACAGATTCTATCATTGCTTTTCTTATTTTGTAAGGAAATGGGAAGCTTCTTGTGTTGATCTCTTCGTTACCCTTCAAAAATCTTACAGGGAAAATATATACATTATGATCCTTTTGTAGAAAAGAGATGACATCCTCATGAGCCTTTGTGAATGGATTCAAGTGCCCAAGGTAGATGGCTGCGTATTTCAATTTTTAAATCAAAAAGTGATGATGTATAAATAACAAAAAGTATCAGAGAGCCCTTATGAGCTTCTCTTTATTTCGATTTCAATCGTAGAAACGTTTCGTGTTCTGCCATCCTCTGACTGAACAGTTTCGGAGCCAATTCTTACGTCGCCTATCTTGTAACCTGCATTCTCCATTCTCTTTAGGATGATCTGTGAAACGTCTACTGCTCTCCCGATGCTCAAACCTCTTGCTTTGATTGTTACTGAAGGCTGGTTGGCTAGTTGAATGAGCGTCGACGTGACATATGCCATAAGAGGCTTCTTTCCTATGTATATTGCATCATGAGTTCCTTCTTTATGTACTTGTTGATTCTGTTGTGGTTGTGCTTCCGACATTGGAGTGATAAATGCTTTAGGATAATTTAAATCTAAAAGATGGTCAAACAACCGATAGTGATTTTCTGTGGATTTCTGTCTACCTCACAACCTAATCAGATTTAGAGACCTTGACTTATAAATAATCTCGAATAATTTATTAAAGGCACTCCGGTAGCTATTTGGATTTTGGATTACCTCTATAAATCTTGAATACTCTATAACATAAAGTCTAAAGGTTTTTAACAATAATTAAAATACAAGTGACAGGTATTCTCTCGACACAAGCTGCAAAACCTTTTGGTCTCAATACAACCGACGCAATTTATGGTTGTCATTAAGATTTGACTAGTGGGACCGGCCGGATTTGAACCGGCGGCCTCCAGCGCCCGAGGCTGGCATCCTACCAAGCTAGACAACGGCCCCAGCCAATTGAAATATTATGTCGAAGACGTATATGAAATATTACTTAATCTCTTATCTATTCTTCATGCTTACCTCCAATCGGATATTGTATTTGCTGTCCGATGCAAAAAACAATTGAGCATGAACATGCCATGATGGATTTAATATTCGGTCTTAAACCTTCGACAAAAAATACATTTATCACTCAACTAATCGAAAAAGTCTAAAAGGACCTTTTCTATATGCATCCAAAGATGATTCTAGCAGTTAAGATCGGTGCTACAAAGGAGAGGAAAATTAGGATCAATTCCAATCAATCAACAAGTTTCCTTTGGGAAGGCGAGAATGTCTTTTCAACACCATCAATGATTTCCGAGATGGAAGAAACTTGTAGGCTACTTCTTAAAGAGCAATTTATAATTAATGGAGAGTGGGACTCTGTGGGAACATTTGTGGAAATTAAACACTTGGCTGCTACACCTGTTGGCGCTGAAGTTTTTCTCAAAGCCCAGGTTGTTTTAGTAAACGGGAGACGAGTTATGTTTGATGTTCAGGCATCTGATAGAATAGAAAAGATTGGACAGGGAAGACATGAAAGGTTTGTAATCAATATACCTAAGTTTAGAACAAGATTCATTGAAAAGCAAAAACAATTAGAAAGATAAAATAACGTGTAAAACTATAAAAGAGGCATTAGAAAACATGTAAATTCTACTAGGTGGTATATGAGATGGCATCAGTTCAAACTACTGCTGGCGGAATGCCAGTATTGATTTTAAGAGAAGGAACTAAAGAAAGCAAGGGCAGGGATGCACAAAAAAACAATATTACTGCTGCCAAGCTGATTGCAGAGATTGTAAAGACTAGTCTTGGTCCACGTGGAATGGATAAAATGCTAGTTGATAGTCTGGGCGACGTCACAATTACAAATGATGGCGCAACTATTTTGAAAGAAATTGATGTTCAGCATCCAGCGGCTAAAATGATGGTTGAAGTAGCCAAGTCTGTGGACAACGAAGTTGGTGATGGAACAACGTCTTCCGTTGTTTTTACAGGTGCATTACTAGCAAAAGCAGAAGACTTGATCAGCAAAGACGTACATCCATCGGTAATAGTTGATGGTTACACAGCTGCATCGGAGCAAGCACTCAAAATATTGCAAAAGATTGCAGTTAAAGTGGACGTAAATGAAAAGCAACAGCTGCAAAAGATTGCTAGGACAAGTATGGATTCTAAACTGGTTTCTGACGATAGCCCAATTTTAAGTCAAATAGTCGTTGATGCTACAAAACAAATAGCCGAAAAAATCGGAGATCATGAAGGTTTGAAGGTCGATCTAGACAATATAAAGGTCGAAAAGAAGGCAGGCGGATCTATGGGAGATACAAAACTGATCAAGGGTATAGTACTTGACAAAGAAGTTGTTCATGCAGGTATGCCAAAGAGGATTGAAGGAGCTAGAATAGCATTACTGAATTCTGCCCTTGAAATCGAGAAGACAGAAATGAGTGCTGAAATACGTATTAATGACCCACAACAGATGCAAATGTTTCTTAATGAAGAGAACAAGATGCTCAGGTCTATGGTTGATAAGATAATATCAGCAGGTGCTAACGTGGTACTATGTCAGAAGGGTATGGATGACATAGCACAACACTATCTTGCAAAGGAAGGTATCTTGGCGGTACGACGTGTAAAAGAAAGTGATATGTTCAAATTGACCAAAGCAACTGGAGCCAGATTAGTAAATAATTTAGATGACCTGATTGACAAAGACCTCGGATCTGCAGACTTGGTAGAAGAACGAAAAGTAGAGACGGACAAATGGGTATTCATTGAAGGATGCAAGAATCCGAAGGCAGTTACTGTTCTTATAAGAGGTGGATCACAACGAGTAGTTGATGAAGCTGACCGCTCTATGCATGACGCCTTAATGGTAACCAAAGATGTCCTTGAAAAACCTGAAATAGTTGCTGGGGGTGGCTCTACAGAAGCATATATTGCAAATGAATTGAAACAATGGTCAGGTAACTTAGAGGGAAGAGCACAATTGGCGGTTCAAAAGTTTGCTGAAGCACTTGACTCAATTCCATTGGGCCTAGCGGAAAACGCGGGTATGGACCCAATTGATACTATGACAGAATTAAGAGCAAAAGAGAGCAAAGGTTCGAAATGGATTGGTGTTGACGTTAAAAACACAATAGTTGCTGACATGTTTAAGCAGAACGTATTGGAGCCAGTTGTTGTCAAGGAACAAATTATAAAATCTGCTACTGAAGCAGCTTCTATGCTTCTGAGAATAGATGATGTAATAGCCTCAAGCAAATCTAAAACACCTTCTCCTCCTCCAGGCGGCGGAATGGGTGGAATGGGCGGCGGAATGGATATGGAGTAAAATCATTTTAATTCCTTTATTTTTTCTAAAAGCGATCACATCTAAAAAAACATGGATTTTTAAGATAAGAAAAACATGTGCTGCAGTGAATTTATACCAATGTTTATTGGGATTGATTGAATCTGAATTTTTTTCTGCTAGACTTGCACTGGCAGCTCGTCCTATATCGCACCTGAAATGATAAGTGTCAAAAGAACACTCTATTAGGAACTTATATGTAGTTCTAAGAATGAAGTTCATAGATTGGTTCCCTTATTATCAGAACATTAGATGGCAATTTGGATATAGTACGCAGAAGGATCAAGCAGCTGCAGATATGCTATCTAGAATGATTAAGAGAAAAGCATTAGATGCCAGGGTATTGCAAAGAAAAATCGTAGGAAAACAGGTAATGGTTATCGGAGCCGGACCTAGTCTAGAAAAGAATATCGAGTTTATAAAATTGAATACCAACTTCGTAAAGGTAGTTGCAAATGGTGCAGTGCAAGCTTTAATTGAAAGAAACATCAAACCGACTATTGTTGTTACAGATTTAGACGGTAATCCGTCCTTTTTACGAAAGGCAGAGCAGCTCGGAGCAACTTTAGTTGTTCATGCCCACGGAGACAATATTAACAAATTGAAAAAACTAGTGCCAAAGTTCAGACATCTTATTGGATCTACACAGGTGATGCCAGTTGAAAACGTCTATAACTTTGGAGGTTTTACTGACGGTGACAGATGTGTTTTTTTGGCAGAGGAATTTGGAGCCAAAGAAATCATTCTTATAGGGATGGAACTAGGTAAGAATATTGGCAAATACTCAAAAGAGGTAATTATTGATATAGATTTAAAAAGGAAAAAGATGAAAGCTGGTAAACGTTTGTTGGAGACGCTTGCAAAAAAATCTCGTTCACAACTTTTCGATACATCTAAGAGACCAATTAAAGGATTCAACCGTTATATAATTAACAACAATAACTAGTTTACTGAGCAGACTCTGTACTGACTTGTGTTTCTACAATCAAATTTATGTTATCGATGTCACACTAGTTAAATATTAGAGCCATAATCCAAAATCATTGTAGCAAAAAGAAGCAGAAGAAGAGCAGAATGTACAACAGCAATAGAGCCAGCACTCTTACCGATGCCATGATCTAAATATGTTGTTGAGTTAATAGTGACACCATAAGCATAGTTATCTGCATTAGACTTAAATCAAAAGAATATGTGTTACATGTTATGGCAGCAATCATCAAAATAAACACAAAAAGGTGATTCAGGCTTTTGACCCGTGTTATTTATGAAAAATTATAATAAAATATTATAATAATTGACATCATTGATGTCATATTATGTGGATGCCAATTTTTGCAATATGGGGGTGTATACCAGAAATTGCTAAAGATTGTATTGATATGACAAATTCTTCAAGTACGTATTTGGGCATAGTGGTAGGTGCCGTGATTGGGGCTGTAATAACCTGGTGGGTATATAATCGACAGAATAAGACATCTCTTAAGCAAGATCATGTTTTACAACGAGTTAACGAACTTGAGCAAAAGAATGCACACATTTTAATGCACCTAGAGACATTTGCTAAACATCATGATGATCTTTTGAATAAAATAGTTTTACTAAATGAGAATATGCTTGAACTGGATAAAAAGATGTCAGTGATAGCTGAAAAACATATGTCATAATCATTGCCTTTTTCCACCAGGAGATATCGTACAATCTCGAAGCAACAAGGGATAGTAGTGTTCTTACTATACCAATGGTATCCAATTCTGTAACCTTTCAAGTAATCACTTGATCTTGGACATATGAGTATAACCCAAGTGCAAAAGAGGATTAACATTGTTTATAACAGACGTATGATGGATGAACATAAGTGGTTATTACTGGAGAAGTTGGGTACTAGTTTTGTCATAGCAAAAACATGAATCGAGTAAACCTCATTTTCGAATTAAGTTATAGACTATCTACCAATTCTTTATTTCTATACCTATCTCCGCTTTATTGCATCTCTTCCGATAGCATTGTCTTTGCATTTTGATAGTCTATAAGCATTATATCCTTTGTAACTATGCGCTGGCTCATTTTTCTTCCTTACAAACGGAAAACATTTCATATTGCTTCGAGCTGACTGTTGGTTTATTAGACATGAAACGCTTAAACATTTAACTATTTATATAATTATAGAATATACTATAGGTTCACCTTGGAAAGCATTATCTTATGATAACAGATTATGTTATTGCACAAAAATAAGGAAGTGATACCGTCTAACATAGCTGAACACTTGGACTCATTGAAGGAATATATTGAAAACAAAGAGAGGAAGATGGAACAATGTCTAGAACCGTGAAAGAATGGGTCAAGTCTCGCAAGGCACTGCTCAACAAGGAAAAAAGAGTTTACAATCTTGCGCGACCATCTTAGCCAGCAGCGACGCGATCTTCTTTTGATAGTAGTTATAAAGAGTATTTCTTTGAGGGACCGAACGGGAAGAGTCTTTGTCAGATCTTTTTGATGGAAGATGTCAACTAATGGTCTATAACTTTATGTCAATTTATGTTTGATCCAAGCTGGGATACAGCATGTTTGCATTGCTCATTTTGGGCTGACAATTTCAATGGAATAATTGTGCACATTTTATAATCACTATCAATTCTATCATCCACTCACTGTTCAAAAGTGGGTTATTTTAGTCCTCATAGAATACGAAATAAACTCCTCCAATGCTTTGTTTATTCGTGCTGCTCATTCAATTTGATATTCATATGAAAAATTATTATATCGTTTTATGTAAAGACGAATTACAAATGTCCAACTATTCTGAAGAGGATGTCAGAAGTGCTGCTGAGATACGTGAATGGCTCATCAAACAGATTTCAGATAAACAAGATGAAGTTGAAAGGTTACGTATTATTCTTTCACTTATTGATAGTCTTCTAAAACAGAGTAGCTTTAAAGCTGCTTCTACTCTTGGTTCTTCCTATACTCTGTCACCAATATCTCGGACATCTAATACTTCCACAAAAATTTCAACCCCTTTAAGACAGGAGAGCGCTACAACTGATGCCAGTAATGACACCATAGAAACTTTTCCTAATGGGAGTCAACAAACCGATACGATAGAATTCCGAGAAACTAAGCCATTAAAACGACTTAAGGACAATTTGTTACTGGCCAATGCTGAAATATCACCACACAGTGTTGAAATTTCTCCAGTAGAAGGGATTGATCTGAATGTTAATACTCCACCTTTCAAGTCATTCTTTTTAAATAGAATTCTGGAAGGGATGAAAACGAAGGATGTAGAAAAAGTAAGCCATAGTCAAATTGGAGAGTCAGAGTCATTCAGTTATCGGATCGAAGAAGATAGTAGCGGTTTAATTAAAAGAATTCTTATAAAGAATTACAGAGAAGATGAACGACTTAGCGAGATATTTAATACTTTTACTTGGGTCACTACAAGGATGATCGAAAAGATCGGTAGATAAGATAATAACATGGACAAAATAGTAGTCCTAGATTTTGGGTCTCAATATAGTCACTTAATATGCAGAAAGATACGTGAAGGAAATGTGTATTGTGAGCTTTTGCCTTACAATACACCAGCCAAAATAATTAAAGAAATGGGTCCAAAGGGAATAATTTTCTCTGGCGGTCCTGCAAGTGTTTATTCAAAGGGTTCACCAAAACCTGACATGGAGATCTTCCAACTCGGATACCCAATTTTAGGAATTTGTTATGGTCATCAATTAATTGTAGATAATTTTGGGGGTAAGATCAAAAGATCGATGAGTAGAGAATACGGACGCGCTGATCTAATTATTGATGACAAATCTGATCTATTTGACCGGTTAGATAGTAAAATAAAATGTTGGATGAGTCACGGTGATACTGCAGAGAAGATGCCCGAAGGCTTCAAAGTATTAGGCCATACAAATAGTTCCTTCTCAGCAGCAATAGGGAATCAGGAAAGAAAATTCTATGGAATTCAATTTCATCCAGAGGTGGTCCATACAGACAAAGGAACTGAGATCTTGAAGAATTTTTCCCAGAATATCAGCAGCGCAAAACCAACCTGGAATATGGAAAGTTTTATAGACATGACTATTAAGAATATTCGAAGGGAGGTTGGAAATGATAAAGTTCTTTGTGCAGTAAGTGGAGGAATTGATTCTACTACTGTCGCAGCTTTATTGCACAGGGCTATAGGCAATAACTTACAGTGTGTGTTTGTCAATCATGGGTTGTTAAGACAAGATGAAGAAAAGCTAATCATGCAGCTTTTCAAAAATCGGCTAGGAATTCATGTAAACTATGTTGATGCAGAGAAACAGTTTTTCCAGAGATTAAAAGGAGTCAGCGATCCCGAAAAGAAACGCAAGGCGGTAGGCGAAGAGTTCGCGAATGTATTTGTGAATGTTGCAAAAAAGAACGGACCATTTCAGTGGCTTGCACAAGGAACTCTTTATCCTGATGTGATTGAAAGTGGGATTTCAAAAGGACCAGCAGCAATTATTAAAACACATCATAATGTTGGTGGTCTTCCAAAATGGCTCAATTTAAAAGTGCTTGAGCCATTGAGTAGTTTATACAAAGATGAAGTTCGAAAAGTTGCAAAATTGCTTTGCGTCCCAGATGAATTCTTGAAGAGACATCCTTATCCGGGTCCCGGCTTAGCAGTTAGAGTAATTGGAGAAGTGACCGCCAGGAAGTTACGGATTGCTAAAGATGCAAGTAAGATTGTAGAAGAAGAATTGGATGTGGCTGGATTATATGACAAAGTATGGCAAGCATTTGCTGCAGTAGGAGATGACAGAGCAGTAGGAGTTTTGGGAGACGAGCGTGCTTATGGTAAGATTGTAATAATTCGAGTCATAGATTCTGTTGATGCAATGACTGCTGATTGGACTAGATTGCCTTATGAATTAATTGAAAAGATTAGCGATAGAATCACAAACGAGGTCGAAGGTGTGACGTGGGTTACCTATGCTGTTTCAAGCAAACCACCTGCAACAATAGAACCACAGTAAGTCTTTAAAATAAAAAGGATGATTGAAATAAAGGATAAATTCTATGCACCCTTGATTTATCAATCTTTGTGTCATTTTTAGTACCATCCTAACTTGATCTTAAATTTAAAATATAAAAACACAAGATAACGCAATAGAATATATACTTTGTTTTTAGTTATCCTTCTTATCCTCATAAGCCGATATTTTAGAAACGACACGCTTTGTTATGTATTGTATTAACTGATCTATAAAACTACTCTTGTCCTCTGGCTTTGAATCTATTACATCATAAACAAAATCTGTATACACAACATCATGTTTCAATTAGCAAAAAACTATCGTAGATTAAAAAATGAAAAATATAATTCAAAGTCAAAGTCATTATTCAAACAATTGATCATAATGTAAACACCGCTTAATTACACATTTTTAATTAAATATCCAAATTTTTTAAGAATTCAAAAACATCTTTAATAGTTACTGGCTCTACAGAAGGATTTCCTATATAAAGTGAAGCATATGCATTGGAGAATACTAATCGTTCCATCGTATCGAACCCAGCTAAATATCCTATTATATCCGCCGCGTCCCAAGAATCACCAGCGCCAGTCAGTGTTTTTGCTTCAACTTTGATTGCATCAGCAAATATAGTTTCTTTACCGTTTGACCACGCTGATCCGATTCTCGTATGAAGATCAACGGTAACTCCAATTTTCTCTGCAAGATTTGCTGCAGCATTTTTCACCTCTGTCGAAGTATAATTATATGAGGGTATGAGAGCATTAAAGCCTGCAGCATTACCGAGAGAATTGCATTCATTTTCATTCATACTCAGAATATCAATAATGCCACCCAGATTTGATAATAAATCTAGAAATTCCTGTTTTCTGCTTTCAATATCTGCAGGATCAATAAAATGAAGCGCCTTTGGTGAGTTTTTGAAAACGTGTTCGATTAGTTGAGTTCCCTTTGAATTGCTAGCCCAATTCACAACGACAACTGCATCAGCATTTTTCAAAATTTTCATATCTTCTTCAGAATTAATCCTATCAGGACCAAAATTTCCATTATCTCCAATGTCGCTTACCATTACATTTGCTTTAAAACTTTTTTCATTAAGAAATTCAAATGCTGTAGTAAGGCCATGTTTTCCATCTATAATATGCAGATCTGCATTTTCTCCAAATTTTGAAAACTTATGTTTAAGTATAGATGAACCAATTTCATCTGAAATCGTAAAAAGACTAACCTTTACGCCTAGTTCAGCAAGACAGTATGCAATATTTACCGCATTCCCACCTTTGATATCCACAGTAGGAACGCCTCGGATACTGCCGCCACCAAACTTAGTCTTTTCAGTTAAAGTATGAATAAATTCTTCCCTTGATTTTAACTTTATTATTCTATCAATAAAGAAATCATGCATTATAACAATAGAATTCATATAAGAATAGTATGCTTGAATTTTTTCTGAAATTGAAGATTTAATTTTCTAACACCTTGGACAGCTTAGGATTTTTTCATCTATATTGTGTTTACGGTTATCTAATCTAAAATAGCTGAAATTATATCATAATTTAGATATCCGTATTACTCCTGGCGATCCGAGATACTGGGGTGTAAAAAATTGTTATATTATTCCGGATCTTTCGATTTTAATGACGCATATAGCTAAAAAAAGATTTTATAAAAGTTTGTTTAACACTTATCTGATATTTGAGATTGTTGATATGATCGAACCAAGAAAGATCGATACTCAGAGAATTTCTCGGCGTTTATCTATATCATTACTCAGAAAAGAAGAACGTGTATATAACGTACGTATATCTCTAGTTGGAATATAGGAGGACTAGTTAATAACCTTCATCGCATTAGGTGGTAAAATGTCTGACAATGATAAAAATACAGTGAATATTAATGTATCAATAACTGTTGGAGATGTAAGGGTACAATTCAATGGCTCTATAGATTCAGTCCTAACATCAGTAATTAACTTCATAGCTAAACAGGTTCCAACATTAGATCTAGCAAAAAAGATTTCTTTAAATTATGCGGCTACTGAACTCATTGAGATATATGCAAATCTAATTAAAATCACTCCAGAAGGTCCTAGAGTAATTCCAGATTTAGATGAATCAGGATTGAAAAAATTATCTGATAAAGAAATGGTTGCGTTGCAATTGATAGCATCAAAAATTGCAAAAGATATTGGCAAGATTCCAGATGATGCGATGCAAGCATCTGAAATTCAATCTAGTACTTCCCTCAATCCAAAATCAGCTAGCTCAAGACTATCTGAGTTGGTAAAGGCAGGACATGTGGTAAGATTTACTGTAAAAGACGAAATTGGATCCCAAATCGTTTATAGAATTACTACGACTGGAATCCACTGGTTGAATTCTATTGTAGTTAAAAGAACACGTGCAACATCATAATGGTGATTCAGATGGTGGTCTCTTCTGAGTATACCTATAATTTCTCATCGTTCCAATCCTAGTTAGAATACTTTCTCTTACCATGTCTGTTAGCGAATGGGATACAGCAGTCCTGTCGTAGTTGTATCCACGTCTTGACAACTCCTCATGAACTTCTCCTAGAGGCTTTTCTCTTTCGAAATACCCTTCATACCATAGTTTTTCAAGTATATTCCTACAGGTTGTTCCTCTCCTTGGTATATCAGTGCGCTGCGTTTCTATAAAGTTTATTTTGTGCGCTTGGTATGTGTCCTTTGAATTAATTTGCAATTTTAAGGAGTTAATCTCTCTTTGAAATTCAGCAATCTGAGTATTCAAACCTTGAGCAACAGTTGTAGATATGTCAATACCCGAAAGAACATCTTCTACAATCTGTTTGACCTTGCTCTCAAGACAGGTTATTTCAACCTCCCAGTCACGATGTTTTAATTTTATCTTGACTTCATTTGAGGAGGATGTTAATGATTCGCTCATAAGAGGCGTAAATAATCTTCACCTTTTGCTGTAAGATAAATGTGTTGCTGAACATATTGAACAAGTTGCACAACATTAATAAGAAAGGACGAAATTATATTGTTGAACAACATGATTGGACAATTAAATCTTCAAACATGTGGAATCAACCCTGATGACTTTGAACGTGTATTTGAACGATCATTAAGTCATTGCTTATCATCTAAAATAAAGGAGTCACTTAAAGGCAAAAAGATCATGTTTACTATGGATGAGAAAAATCTTTTTCCAGTTGAAGGCTGGGGAATCAGGGCTAGCCCTTATAGTACAACGCCGATAATAACCATTCAGCCAATTGTGGATAATACGATGGTATCTGCAATTGACTCTAGCACGATCAAAATTGCTGAGACAGAAGAGGGTTCACTTTACGGCGTGAAGACTGGAATCGCGATTTCTAAAGGCGGTCAGGCGATAATGCATTTCAAAATTGGACCAATTCTGTTTTACTTAAGTGAGCAAACTATTAGAAATTCTGAAATTGATCACAGGTTAGCCAAACTTGTCTTAGTAGATAGTGATTTTGCAAAACGAATGATTAGGTTACGCGTTGAGAGAGCAATTCAAATAAAACTTTCCCTAGACTTTGCTAAATCGATTCTTCTTGTCGATGGATCATTGAAATCATCTTTGTTAGAGGACAGAAGTCAAAACATTAGGAATGTAACAGAAAACTGCTCGCTCCAACAAAATTCAATCATTGGAATCAGCAAGAATACTAGATTCAAGATTCTCGATAGGATTTCAAATCCTCTTACAAAGATACGGGCTCCCGCATACATTGATGTTGACTTGATTATCAAAAGCTTGGTTCGAAATAGTATGGGTAATAGCCTCCTAGTAAAATTTGGCAATAACAATAGTCCGGTATTGCGTGCAGATGTTGTTAACCCTAATTATGATAAAGATGAATCACTAGGAAAATTACTTGGAAATGACTCAATAGCACAGGGCTATCCTGAAACATTGCGACTTGCACACCACATTTCCATGTTCACGAACACAGAGATATCTTGTCTTAAAGGTCATGTGTTACGTAACTATGATGTAACAGAGATTGCTTCTGAAGATATTCGGAAAACTTTACTTGGCTCAATACCGGTATGAAGATTCTATCGAAGAATGGCAATGAATTAGTAATGTTGGCAATGAAAACAGAGATAGCCAGTAAAGGTGACTATTTGATAATTGAAGATGTAAAAACAAATAGAAAAATGGTTGTTCAGATCTACGATGAAGAGTACCTTTCATCCCAATCTTTAATCGAAGATATTGTAAAGGATGAGGTTGTAAATGCATCAAGTACAGAAAATCTACATGATCCACTCAATATCAGTATTCTTTCCAAGATGATAAGAGATGCTAGAGTGTTCCGAGCTAAGATAAGGGCTGCCATAGATTTATCAAATAAATTATCGAATGATGTAACATGGCTACCATCAAGAGTATACTCTACCGTGAGACGATTAAAGGTTTCTGAATTGGATTTGCTAATTGAAAGAAAAGGGGTTTTTCCTATTCCAATAGGTAAAGCTGGATTAGATAACGAAGATTTTGAAGTTTATGCCGAGGACCTAGATGGTAAATTAAACATCATTACTGGAAAAAAAGAATCCGGCAAGTCCCACCTTTCCAAGATCCTTGTGAAAACATTAGTCAAGCATGGGGCATTTGTTGTTGTCTTCGACTTGAACAATGAATATGGCGGACTGGCATGGAATACTGATGGCTCTCCATCTTCAATTCAGGAACAAGTCTTGGTGCTTGAACCAGGAAATGGGCTAAAATTCTCATTTGATTACTGTGGTAAGAGTGCGATATCAAATATGCTCAAAAATGCGCTTGATATGCCAGCTGCCTCCTTACGTGAATTCTTCAGAATATGGGATTCTCTTGAAAACAAACACACATTAGAGATCAGAGCTTTAGGCGACGCGATTAATACATGGAATATCAATGAGCTTGTACGAGATGCTCTCATTTCTAGATATCATGTGATTCAATCATCACGCTTATTTTCAGCTGATGATAATGAAGGGGGATTGAGATTTGAAAAGGTGATCTCACAAAAATACAGTGGTGCTGCAATAGTGATTAGTATGGCCAAAGCAACGCCTGTTGTAAGAAGGATGATTGTAGAAGTGGTTCTCAGTAAAATCGTTGACCTACTTGAGAAGGGCATGATTCCTCCTATTTTTCTATTTGCAGAAGAAGCCCATCTTTATGTTAGGGATACATACTGGGAAGATATTGTCACAAGAATGAGACACTTTGGAATTTATACAACGTTTATCACAAACCAACCAGACGCTATAGGCGATGGAATTTACCGGCAAGTAGATAATATATTTCTGTTTAATTTTACTAATGACACGGATTTGGATAAAATATCGAGAATGTCGTTAGCAGATAACGAAACTATCCGATCAATAGTCAAGACCTTACCTCAGCGCCATTGCCTATCTATAGGGAAGGTTGTATATGATCTACCTGTAGTCGTAAAGATAGCACCAGCAGAAGTATTAACACTTGGGGAGACTAAAAAATTCTTTACAAGAAATAACATATAGAATGGGTGTTATTATGTATATTATCTATAACTAATCTTTATTTTATAGCTACTTCCCCTCTTTTCTTTGTACCTATGTCAACTGCTTCGTTGATTGGGGATACAAAAATCTTACCATCACCTGCTGAACCAGTGCTTACTGTGTCTACTATGGTATTAATGATATTGTCTACCTCTGAATCTTGCACTACTATTACAAGATAAGCTCTGACTGAAAATTCAGCTTTAAATCTTCTTGTCCCTCTGTCAGATTCAACCATAGGCTTTTCTCCTTTGCCTCTGCCTTTCGCGTCAAGGACAGTACATCCGCCCACCCCAACTCTTTTCAATGCTTCGTTCACGGCTAGAACCTTCTCACTAGCAATAACAGCTTCTATGCGTTTCATATTCTGCTTTAAAAAGATGTTATAATATAAGGCTTTCAAATATTATTTCAGATTGTCATTTCCTTCTTCGAAATTTACCCTTATCGACTGATAGTTTTTGATGCATAATACTACTGAGCAGACATTCTTAGATTCATGAATTAGACTAAGAACGCAGATTACTATTATACTATAAGATCATAAATCAATCCATGTCATAGCTTGCAGCTCCATTTGTCTTAGCGGTGGTAGCATGTACAGGTCAAGTCATATTAGACGGTCACAGATTTACTCTTAGAGGCACTTTATAGCCAATATCTTTTATTGTTAATTGCTTTACTTATACTTAAAAGAGCCAAATTCAAATTAATACAAAATGTCAAAGGAAAAGAAAACTAAACTATGTCCTATATGTGGTTGTACAGAGCATTGGTTATTAGGCTGCGCCAAACATTGGCGTAATCATGTGAAAAATGACGAAGGAAAATGTGGATTTAGAAAAAAATGAAGAGAAGCGTATCAATGCTTGGTATCGCTAAGATTATTAACATATCCACCATTTTCCCTTCACAAGGATTTAGCATCCTCTAACGCAAGCAACAAAGATTCCTTCACCTTTGTAGGATAATGTTATTGATACAACCGCTATAACAACGGTATCTTCTAGACTTGTAAACCTAAAGCAAATTGCCCATTCGAGAGAATTTTGAATGGTTTGGTAAAAATCCTGTGGCTACTCTCTCAAATCCTACAACTAATAGAGTAGCAGCAAGCAGAAAGGATACGGTGCCAACACCAAGATATATTATTACTCAAAGCAATAATCCAATGGCAATTATTCCAACTCCAATTTGTAAAAATCTCAACCATGTTCTCGAAGAAGGACATGACAAGGCCAATAACGATCTCACTTTGAATTGATACCTTTATTTGACTGATGACTTCACTATATTTGGGGGAGTTAATATGAATAAAAGTGAACTTAAAAATAGAAGCAAAGTAGATATTATCTATGATATACTTGCTTCTGCTGTTGATGGAGGAGTAAAGAAGACGCACATAATGTATAGAGCTAATTTAAGTTCAGAACAAATGAAATTCTATTTTCACACGCTTGTTTCACACAGCTTGCTGACTACCGATAAAGATGGTGAAGACAATTCAATTTACAAGACTACCCAGAAGGGATTCAAATTTCTCCAATGCTGTAATCAAATAAAGTCTTTGATTTCACAGCCATCTAATGAAAAAATCTATGGCAAAGCAACAACATCCGTGTTACTTTGACCCTTAGCCTTTATGTGTGTTGTTTGACCTATTTGACATTGCAACTATACAACAAAATGGGTGAGGTAAGATATACAATAAAAAGATGCAGTTTATAAACTCGAGGCATCCAGTTAAGAACATTGATAAATAAGATTTAAATAAATATAGTATAGATTGACGGAAAATTCTGTCAGACATATAGAAACTCTCAAAGAAATGGAGTCTCTAAAACACGAGTTTCAGATACGCTGCAGCCATTATGAGCTTGAATTTTCTTCAATGGATAAGCGTATAGGTTGTACAGTTTGTGGCAAAAGCTGGTCTTTTCTAGAAAAGCGGGGTTATTCAGTGCTCAAAGAAATCTATATGGCTGATAAAGAATAACAATTGAAGGGCCGATTGAAATAACACCATGAATATATAATATTAACTTGCCATTATTATCTACATTATGATAATAAATCTCATAGGCTCACGATAGAAAATGATACTGGATAATAATCGAAATAAAGGCGAGAAAGGACGTAAATGTCGCCAGCTTGAATATTTGATAGACAATCTCTTTTTCTGAAAGCGGACCATCAGCCAGGATTAACCTTACAAGTGTAGTAGGTGCTTTCTTTTCTTTTGATGCTACTAACTTGAAATCATCCTTCAGAACTGTAGGTCGTGATTTAACCTGTCTATGTTCAACAATTTTTTTGACACTTGAAAGAAATAGAAAAGAATTCATTACTGCTGGCAATAGAGCAATAGCTCCGATAACTTCAGAATTTCCTGCCACTGCAATAGCGCCGTACATTCCACCCATTAGTAAAGTACCAGAATCACCTGGAAATATTCTACTCGGAAATTTATGATATTTATAAAAAGCGATTGTTGCGAAAAGTAAAGGAAGTGAGGCAAACAACACTTCGCTACTGCCAAAGATCGATATACTGACCAAAAGTGGAATCATAGTAATCATTACGAATCCGCTAGCTACACCGTTCAAAACATCAATGGAATTAATAGTGTTACCAGCAATCGGAATGATGATTATTATAAGCGGTAGATACAATAATGGAATATCTGCTCTGCCAAATATCAAGTTAAGATGGCTTCCATGTGCTCCCAAAACTATCAATGGAATTGCTGCCCCAATTAGAGCGATAGGCTTGAACCATCCTGGCATAACTTTTCGATCGTCAGTGAATCCTACAATGAAGGCAATTATAGCAGTGAGTAGAATGGCAATAACTTTAATTTTGAATGTCAGCAAGTAAAGAACTATTTCAGACACTGTAATACCTATTAGTAATACTGGTCCAGCTGGTCTCGGAACTTTGGGTTTCTCGGGTTTATGATAATCTTGTACTACTTCGCCTTTTGCTACTAACAAATTGATTATTTTAGGTGTTCCAAATAATGTAACAAAGAAGGAAATGACCGAAACAGTCGTTGCATAAACTAGGCTATTATTTCCCAAAGATAGCTCGAGCATTTGTCGCTATTATCCAGATAGAAAATAGAGGTTAATATCTCTATATTATGTCAGTAAGCTTACACATGCAAGTTATTACTATCAGGTATTGTAAATCCTGAAAATCCAGCGCCCATGGTTAATTAAACTAATAATATCTTATAAGATATCGTCATACACAGAATCGTGAAATGCTAGATATGATAAATGGTCATCCACGTTCAAGGATTTCAGATGGCATCAGTACAGGTAAGCATTATTTATGTCGTATTGAATTTAATTGCTCTTTTAGCTTTTTAGCTACTGTTGGGCCAATTTTTGGGATTGCTGATAGTTTTGATTCTGATGTATTAGTAACTTTTCCAATGTTTGTCAGACCAACGTCATACAAAGCTCTTGCTCTTATTCTGCCAATACCTTCGAGCATGACAAGTGGTAACAGTTCCTCCTTTATACCATATTTTATTCGAATCTTAAGCTTGTATAGTGATCCTAGTAAATCCATACGTTTAATTACTTTGGAAACTTCGTATAATGAATAAGCTAGCCATTCGCTATTCTCAGCTATTCTATGCATATCGCCTGGTTCAATCCCAAACCTGTCGTTTAGTACTCTATCACTCGTTTCATTAATCCATCTATAAAGTGCTATTAGGCTCCTTGAGCACTCATACTCGTTTATTTGATAGAATAGTTCGCTACTGTTTTCTTGGAGTATTGTATTCAATTCCTCAACATCTTTTTTTCGTAATGATAGTTTTGGATAAAAGTCAGCGCTATTCGTAATAAGATGTAGGAAACCTAACGTATACTTATTATCATTATTTATGTCAGTTGGCTGTGGTTCAATTGATAGGATTGATTTTCTAAACTGTACTGCCGTGATTGGATCAAGATAAAGCAGCGAAATCCTTCGTCCGAAATCAGTTGCAATAAATCTGCCATTCTTTGATGTAATAAGCTCCTCCGATTCCAAATACCTAAAGGCTGCATCAACTTTGAAATCTACTCTTGCTTTTCTATATTGTTGAGCAAATAATGTGCTTTCAAATAGCTCATAAATTTCGGATTTTTTCAATCCTGGAATAGTCGCGATAGTGCTGAGTAGATGGACTCTAATAGCTCTATCATTGGTCATTTGAGAGCGCAGAGGTTCGAGATTACCTAAGATATAATGGTCGTAGATCTCTTGTGAATTGACTCCAGACTCTGCTATAATGATAGATTCGCCAAGGGTGTCATAATTTGGCCTACCTGCCCGACCACACAGCTGCTTGTACTCTAAAACACTAATGGGTATATTCCCACCATAGTCAGGATCATATCTTAGAATACTAGCTAGAATAACACGTCTTGCAGGAAGGTTAACTCCTGCGGCCAGCGTTGGAGTAGCCGTCAATATTTTGATTATGCCGCTCTTAAATGATTCCTCAACAATTTCTCTACTGCTTTGTCCTAATCCTGCATGATGGAAACCCACGCCTTTTGCTATGACGTGGGAGAGAATTCTCGTAAGTTCGGTATCATCCCCTTTCTTGAGTATCTGCAATGATAATTCACCAGCCATTGATTTGGTAGCTTTATCAAGTCGTTTATAGACACCCTCGGCCGCCTTAACAGCAAGCGAAGATGCTCTTTTACGTGTTTCAGCAAAAATTATTGCCTGTCCACCGTTATCAAGAGAGTCAATCGCAATATCTACTGCAGAAGACGAAATAGCAGAAGTTTCAATTTTGAATTGTCTGCCATTATTCATGTTAACTGTGCCATGTTCATATATTCCTTCTACTAGATCAGTTGGTCTCCAGTTACTTTCAATTAGTTCACATCCTAGCCATTTCGCAATATCTTCCGAGTTTGCAACTGTCGCACTTAATGCTAATATCTGTGATTGTGAATACATTTTACGTATCTTGGTTAGTATCATTTCAAGAGTAGGACCACGATCTTTATCACCAAGCAAATGAACTTCGTCGATTACAAAAAGTCCAACATCGGCAATCCATTCTGCACCATGGCGCATAACAGAATCCATTTTCTCATTTGTTAGAATTATAACATCTGCATTCGATACTTCCATCCCTGATGAATCATAATCGCTAGTCGCAATTCTGATTCGAATTTTTTTATCATTTATATCAAGGTTTTCAAGAACCTGAAAATAATGATATTTTTCTGTAGCTATTGCTCTTAATGGAGTAAGGTAAACAACTTTCAGACCTTTTTCAATTGCCTTAATTGCGGCGAATACTGCAATCAGTGTCTTACCACTTGCTGTAGGTGTAGTGATAAGCAAGTTCCTGTTTTCTAAAAGCCCCTTGGAAAGAGCCAATTCTTGTGGTGGATAAAGTGAAGAATAACCAAGCGAATCAAGAATAATCTTTACCTTAGCATCTGATCGCGTTACTGTCATAACTTACAGAATTAAGAAGGTTTGTATGAATATTAATTTAACGTTGATATATTGTTGCAACTAAATGCTCCACCTCGACACTAGCTTTCTGCGTACCAACCGAACATTGCAACGACAACTTCACAACGATTGCAACGATTCATTCTCTTCAAGAAAAAAGTGTGGTCTGACTTTGAAATAAAAATATTAGTATGGTAAAAAACAGATAGCTTAAATGATTTACAAGAATTTGAAAATCTGATTGAAAATATAAAACAGACTTATTTTCGAGATTATAAAACTTGTTATGATAATCAGCAGAAAGAAGAGACAGATTGCATGATTCCGTTTAAATAACTGAAAACAGGATATGCTGTAAAATCGCTCAAATCAAAAACGTGCGACATGGATGATTACATATAGAGTAATTGTAAGTGTCCCAAAAATAACATTAGTGGAATAGCAAAATATTTTCCGTCTTTAGTATCATATGATCACATATTTCGGACCAGCATGTTCTTGTCGATTGTATCAATAGTGTTATCGAGTTGTTAAGAGTTTGGGCTTACAATGACGATACCTACCCTATATAACTAATAACGAGGTTCCAGCTAATCCTCTGTATTAGTAGTAATGTATTTTATATTATTTGTTATAGGACAGCTATGAACAAGTTTGTTATGCAAAAAATCACTCCTCATCTGTGGTTTGACAACAATGCAGAAGAAGCAGCAAAATTTTACATCTCTATTTTCAAAAATTCAAAAATCATAGATATTACTCACTATGGTAAATCAGCTGCAGAGGTCTCTGGAAGACCGAAGGGAACAATAATGACTGTAAGGTTTGTACTTGAAGGACAACAATTCATGGCCTTAAACGGAGGTCCGATTTTCAAATTCTCGCCAGCTATATCATTTCTCGTAAGCTGTGAAACGCAGGAAGAAGTAGATGACTTGTGGGAAAAGCTCTCTGAAGGAGGAGAAATAGAACAGTGCGGCTGGTTAAAAGATAAGTTTGGTGTTTCATGGCAGATCGTTCCTAATATCTTATCTGAAATGGTGCAGGAAAAAGATACAATGAAATTGGAAAGAGTCATAAATGCAATGCTTCAAATGAAGAAACTAGATATACAAGGCCTGAAGAATGCATACGCGGGAAAATAAAAGACCTTGAGAAAATTAAAACCACAGGTTTAGAGCATTAGTAACACAAAGACAATCTTCTTTTGCTTGGTTCTTGTTCCTCATCCTAATGACTTGTTTTTTATACTTTATAGTGTATTATTACATACCATACACAAATGTCTTCTACGCAAAAAATATTGGTAATAGATGATGAATATGACAATGCCTCCATCATAAAAAACGGCCTTGAGCGCAAGGGAGGATATAATAATATTGATATATTTACTGACTCTATTACAGCTTTGAATAATTTTCAGCCTGATTCTTACGATCTGATAGTCATTGATGTTAGAATGCCAAATATGAATGGCTTTGAATTATACAAGAAGATAAAAGAACGTGATAACAAAGTAAAGATTTGCTTTTTGTCTGCTACAGAGAACAGTTATGAAGAATTTAAGCAGATATATCCAACTGGTGAAGAGAATTGTTTTATTAAAAAACCAATAAGTCCAAGCGAATTAGTAAACAAAATCAAATATATCTTGGATAGCTAAATGTATTGAAAGTAGTAGTTATTCCTATCAACGGTAACAGTAACACTCCCACATTCTCTATGAACTACTTTAATTGATTGTTGCATGACGATATCATTTCTCTAAAAAGAATGGAAAACAAAAAGTTGAAGTCGGCTTAATGGAAGGCTTCGAGATTGTCTCTGAGTTGAACAAAGAACATCCTATTACAATAAAATATGTAAGTAAAAATGAAATCATCAAGAGGCGTATAGATTACAGAAATAATTCGATCTTAGCACATGGTGTAGATCCTGTAGATAAAGACAAATATGAAAAAATGGAAGAAATAATCAAAGGTTTTGTATAAAGATTCATACCCGATATTGATGAAAGATTGAAGGAATTAGAGATGTGTTTTATGGTTGACGTAATCGACAGCACGATGAAGCAAACGCGACAGACTCTAACCCAATAAACTGGACTTGAACTATTGCAAAGCATTTTAGACATAGACACAGAGTAAAATGTACTAAAAATCATATAGTGGAACAAGACAAACACAAGAATCAGACATTGAAGAAGAAGCTACTGATTAATTATTGTAGTTGCGTCGAGTCTCGTTCTCTTTTTGTCGTCGGTTATAGGCAGCATTAGATACAGGATATTCCTAAGGGTATAATGTCATTGAGAAGAAGCTCAAAACGATAATGGAGATATATATACAATAAATACATAAACACGATAACCTTCTACCGATATTGTATCAATAAGTAAGCTTCAAAGAACATATCAATATATATAAAATTGCTGGCATCCCGACCGAACAGTTCTCTTTGATTAACTAATTCTCATCTATTATGTTGTTGTGCTCGCTTTCTAACCTCTATGAAAAGATGGGGTTTTTCATCTTTGCGTCCTCCAATACCCATTACAGCAACATTGACGATAGTGCCGATTTGCTGAAGTAGCGAACATCTCTCTTCATTGATAGACAAATCTAACCATCTGCCATCATCTGGCTCTGGACCAATAGGTTCTAATTTACACACTAATACTCTTGGAGCATCGTTAAGTATCACAAAACCTGATTGTTCAAGCTGATGAATGATGTAACCATTCTGTGTCATAAGACACTTTCAATTGTGGCAGCATAGGGTTTTATTTCTTTTCTCTAAAATCCTAAGTTTAGCATCCATGGTTAGATACAAAATTGGATAGGAATAATTTGTGATTAATCGTATGGTGCTTTAATCATATTGGTTGTTTTTTGTTATCTATTTTTTCGAAGTTGCTTGCTAGATACGATTGTGCTACGTTTCGTTGCTTCTACTACTACTTCTGTTCCCTGCTTCGTATCCTGCACAATAGTTTTTGCTGTGTCCACTAGGACAAGCGGCTCCAGAGGAAGCAGTAGCTTTCTTACCTGCCTGATAACCTATACTGTAACAAGATGGGTACCCTGATCTATCGCAATGTGTAGTATCTCCTGGTTTAGGCTTGCCAACTGTTCCGGCCTCATATCCCTTGCAAAAGCTCTGACTACGACCAATAGGGCAGGCAGCTCCAGAAGAAGAAATAGCTTTCTTACCTGCCTGATATCCCAAGTCATAGCAGCTAGGCCATCCTGGTCTATCGCAATGAGTAGTATTTCCTGCTCCAGCCCTCCATCCTGCACAATAGTTTAGGCTGTGTCCA
>JBEVTH010000001.1:5893-7452 GCA_041156085.1 Candidatus Nitrososphaera maunauluensis | reverse complement strand
AGTAGTATTTCCTGCTCCAGCCCTCCATCCTGCACAATAGTTTAGGCTGTGTCCATTTGGACAAGCTGTTAGAGGAGCAACATTCTGACCATCCTGGTAACCCAGACTATAACAAGATGGCCATCCTGGTCTATCGCAATGAGTAGTATTTCCTGCTCCAGCCCTCCATCCTGCACAATAGTTTAGGCTGTGTCCAGTCGGGCAGATAGTTATACCTGATTTGTATCCATCATGATAGCCTACACTATAACAAGACGGAAATCCTAGCTGATCGCAATGAGGAGTATCAACAGCAGTAGTAGTTGCAGCAGCAAATACGCCAACACTATCACCCCAGACAACAATAGTAGTCATCATTATGGTTGCTACTACTATTGATAACAAGATGACAGCAACAACAATTGAATTTAATCCCTTAGCAATTTCATCCCATTCTCATCATGACTGAACGGATAGCATTAGTCATAGTCTATAATCATTACCAACTACAATCCTATATTGAATTTGAAACATGAAACCATAGACAAAATCTAAATTATCTTCAATATGTGCAAGATAGAAGACTTGTCTAAAGTAAGAAAAGAACCTTGGTTGACGACTCTTGTAAGATCTAGGTGAGTCAAAAGATATTTTTAATCTGGGAAGTAAACTCTTTATCTTCCAATTAGAATATACGTTCTATATCGTCTATTGGTTGTTGGCCTCATACTATCTGATTCCTATTTGTCCTAATAAAAAAGTAAAAGTTGTCTAGTTCGTTCTCTTATTGCCACAAAGTCAGGGCAATCGTTGGAGCGCCTTGTCATTAACAGCACTGTGTTGTTGTTGCTAGCTATAATACATATTTTGGTTATCGGAAACCGATTGTGTAAAGAATTGTGTTGCTTGGGTAACATGACCTTTAAGTATCAAGTCACAGATGTGTTCACAATCCTTCTTATCCATGATAGAAACTACACTAGTCTGTTTCGATGAGCAATTCTCTGAAGAAACAATTAGGGGAATATCTTTTTTGAAATGTGATCAGCTGCATTCTTTATTAGAGTGATATCACTATTCTCTGGAACAGATGTTTTACAATCAATGGCTAATATTATACTATCAGAATTATGGCATAACACATCAACAGTATATATCATTCCAATAATTTTCTCGTCGTCTCTATCAAGACGGCCAGGATAGATCGTCCTAAATCCAAGAAATGTCATTGACCATGACTTAGCCAATTCCTGTCTCTTAGCATCGACCTGTTTCTTAGCATCGCTGCTTACTATATACTGTTTAATATTATTTCCGCATTCAATAAATAGAACTTAAGCCACTATTGGAACGAATCTGGCTTAGAGCATTGGAGTTGAATGATGCTAATACTGCAAGGGAGATTTCAGACATGCTGATGGGATTGAATGGTTATATTCATAGTTCGTCCGAGTTCAAAGACTATATTAATCTCCCAAACGTCTTATAATTATAATACCCGACAACAATTATGACCACAAACATCAAAACATGTTACCCCACTCAAGTTATAAAGTCCAATGACATAATCACAAACTCCC
>JBEVTH010000001.1:0-5793 GCA_041156085.1 Candidatus Nitrososphaera maunauluensis | reverse complement strand
AAAACATGTTACCCCACTCAAGTTATAAAGTCCAATGACATAATCACAAACTCCCTCATCGATTCTTTATAATATGTTAAAATGCTATAAATGTTAGTTTATGGGATTGAAATGATGTTATGGTTGCCAGGAAAGACAAAATGGAGAAAAATAACAGCTCCAGCTCTACATCATCAAGATATCAACGCCAGACAATATTAAGTCTGTATAATTCAGGAATCGAAAGTGATGTTATCGCTTGGCAGTTGGATATTAGTCAAGAAGAGGTTGATAAGATCATAGAGGAGGAAGAGGAGGAACAAAGGAAGAAACAAAAAGAACAATCAGTAGATGTAAAAAAAACAGAGATTGCTTCTATAGGTAATTCATTTTATCTTGACGCCATCGTTAACATTGACTTAGCTATCAGAAACGCACAAACTAGAATGTGGAAAGCGCTGAAATCAGGAGAGGCTCAGTTTGACATTTCAATGGAAGAAACCAATAAAATATTGAATAGGTTTTCCAGATCAAAAGTCACTTTTGTAATTTTGCATATTGATCTTGTAGGATCTACTCTACTATCAATGACCTTACCTCTCGATAGGCTCACAACTATAATTCAAACATTTACTCAAGAAATGTCCACGATAATAGCATTATATGGTGGTTACGTGCTGAAGTATATAGGCGATGCAGTTCTGGCATTCTTTATAACAAATTCCGATAATAATAGCAATGATACTCTAGAAAAACAACAACAACAGAAGTATTTACCATGCATGAATGCAGTTAATTGTGCTAGATCTATGATCAAAGTAATTGAATATGGTATTAATCCAATTCTCAATCAATATGACTATCCTGAAATGAGTATACGTATTGGGATCGATGTTGGTGAGATTGCATTGATACAATATGGTTGGGATATACATATACTGAATGAAAAACAAATAGTTAAAGAACCGCACCATGATATTCTAGGTTATACTGTTAACGTTGCAGTCAAGATGACTAGCCTTGCAAAACCTAATAGCCTAGTCATTGGTCAATCAGTATACGATATATTAGATGAAAAACAAAAATCGACATTTGAGATACCGAATATCAGGCATGACGCTTGGAATTATACAGATGAGAAGTCAGGAAGTATTTATCAAATTTACAGCAGCATAGGGAAGTAAACGTAGAATAGTCATCGGTTATGACATAAAATAAATTAGCATATTTCTTTGAAAATGTTAGTCTATAGAATACCCATGTCTAAGAGAGAAGCAGAATAATAACATACAGCCTCACTCTTATCGCAGTCTGTGCCTGGATAAAAGAATATAGCATTAGCTGAATTAGATATGTAAATAGCAATGACACTTGCTCCTAAAATATTTTCATTATAACACATCAATATAGTAGCAGGAGATCTCATTTACATTCTGATCTCATCTAGGTTTTATGATTTGAAAATTTCCACAGCTGCAATAAATTATATTGCAAATGGTTGTTGTTGCTATTATGAAAAATCATACTGAAGAATTCATTATAATGGCTGCATTTGAATCATGATCATATCTACCATTTCGGTTAATGTCGTTTATTCTTTACAAGTATCATCAAAAAATACTGCTGCCTTGCCATCTCCCAATCCTCCGAAATTACATGCTATAAAAAACATCTCCTACTAAAGGTCAACAAATTCCAACCGGTAAAGATCTTATAGTTTTAGGAAATTCTTCTGACAATGCTACATCTAACTGCCAAGTATCCATCATTGTAAATGGTATAAAACCATATCAACCACAGTCTGTGATACTTGCTGCTCATCTGGAATAATTGGAGTTGGCTTATTGGAAGTAGCAGAAACAGCACTAGCTGTTGTTGTCAAGGCTTCTCGTGGTAATACCGGCTGAAATCCCTCGGTAAGGTCAACAGACTTTACACTACCTACTATCCTTAATCCTAATGCAGAAGCTGTAATACTAGCTTTTCCTCTTGCATTGGTTATAGCATCTTTAATGAGACCATTCTTTATATTTTCTAGCTTCTTATCAGACAGTGTAAAATCTATATTGTTAATATTATTTGCTCCTGCTGCTATTGTAGTATCAACCTATTTTGATATTTTAGCAATATTAAAGCCATCTATTTGAATAAAATTAGTTGCTGTAAATCCTGTTATACTTCCTTGAGTATCTGGAGAATTATTGTTTGTGTGTGAATAGTTATAGTTTGGAGAAATACTAAATGATGAGTTACTTGTTTCATTTTCTTTAACGCCTTCAGATTTTAGGACAATAAGAACTTTATTCATTAATTTTGAATTTGCATTTAATGCTGCATTTGCTGTTTTGTTTGTTGTCTCTATGCCTAACGAAAGGACAATCTTATCAGGCTTTATCTTTGTCGATGCAATTCTAGAAACGCTTCTAGTCAACAAATAAAACAAATATATATGAAATGAAAGTGATAGTGATAAACAGTATGACTTTTTTGCTAAAATGACAAGTCAATCAAATTTGATTGTTTTCTTGTTTTCATTGATTGTACTACTTTCATTAGGATCTCATTAAATTCATGCCGTCCAAGCTCAATAACCAACTACTTGCGGTAGCAATTTAAAAGTAGTAAGGGTGTTTGGTGGATTGAAGTTTCCTACCACCATGGCATTTTAGGACTAACGACATCATGGTACTAGAAAAAGATAATGGTACTGTGAACAGGATTATTAATGGTGTGAATGTAGCAAAGAACTAGCCAAAGGTAAATGTGTATATTTGAAAGCCCTTTCCTTTGACATCGATCACGATAGAATGTGCATTATAGTCATTATGCATTGCTAAATTATATAGCCTCTGTCCATCAATTTTAAAAACTCCATCTCGTGATAAATCTACTCCAAGTGATTTCTTCGACATTGTTGCTACATTTGTTGCTGCATCATTAGAGACAACACCTTCACCTTTTCCCCCTGCCACTATGTTTACAGACTTTGCATAATATATCAAGACAATGCGTCCAGTATCACTTTGTAATTCCATATTATCAGGGTTGTTTTTCCAATTGCCTTGAAGATATACAACATCAGGTTTGAAATTGGTATTTGATGGAATTGAATATGGAACAGTCTGATCTGGTTTGAAATTTTCTGGATTTCCAAGTGGTGCTCTTGCATAGTAATACCCAAGGTAGATTTCAGCTGTTGTGCCTTTTGTTAGATCAACAGACTGCAAACTTCTAGGATTAATTGTCGTGGGTTTTGTATTGAAGCTTATCTCTTTCATGCCCATTAAAGCTGCTCGTTCAGCCAGTAATGACTGAATCGCCTTTTCTGTTTGATCATAACCGCCCTCACCTATATGATCATGCCTTATGTATCCTTGAGCATCAATTAGATAATCTCTAGGCCAGTACTGGTTTCCAAATGCATTCCAAGTTCCATGGTCGCTATCTAGTAAGACGGGATACTTTATACCATATTTCTGAACAGCAGCCTTTACATTGTCGTAGCTCTTTTCAAAGTCAAATTCAGGTGAGTGAACACCAACTATTATCAAGCCTTTGTCAGCATATTTTTGATTCCAGTCATTTATGTATGGAATAGTACGAATACAATTAATGCAGGTATATGTCCAAAAATCTACCAGTACAACTTTTCCTTTTAGAGATGAAAGTGTTAAGGGACTGTTATTAGGTGTATTTATATAGCCACTTATTTGAGTAAATTCAGGTGCCATTCTGAATTGCGATTTGTCAATATTCTGGAACTGAGATTTGTCAAGCTTTATCGTAGTCATTGTACCATTTTGTACGGTTGCTGCTGAAACAACTTTTTCTACTTGTTGTTGTGCTGATGATGCCTTGTTAAGGCTAGGGTTGTTGAAATATACTGCAAATCCAACTATAACAGAGATTACTGCAATTGCCATTAATAATGCACTAAAATTATCTTTATTCATTGTTCGAGTCTCCTTCCTTTTTCTTCATTGTCTGCAAATTAATGACCTGAAAGGCTTCCTTCAAGGTTAGCGATTTGATTAGCTAGTGGAAAGTTTCCAAGTAAGACCAATTGATTTGTAAAGACCAATATACCAACTATGATCAACATTGCACCCATAGCAGGATTGAAGTACTTGAGATGCTTTACAATCCTTCTAATTAATCCCGTAGCTCTTGTAAAGAAAGCACCTGTAATTAGAAATGGTATGCCTAATCCCAATGAGTATGCCAGTAGTGAATTGTATGCTGCTCCAGGAGCTGTAGCAGCTAATGTAAATATGCTGCCTAAAATAGGACCAACACAAGGCGTCCAGCATCCTGCAAATGCAGCCCCAAAAACAAATGATGTTATGTAACTTGTCTTGAATTTAGGTATTTTAGTCATTCTTTTCTCAAAGTTCAGTCTCCTTAGTTTTGTAGACAGAATAAGATATACCCCAAATGCAATTATTACTATTCCACCAATTGATGTAAGTGAATGCTGAAAACCAATCCCAAGAACAACGAAAACACTGTTTAGAATTACGCCCAACACTGAAAATACTAATGAAAATCCAAGAACAAAATAAACAGTATTTAAGAAAATGTTAAGCCTAGTTGATTTACTTATAGTTAATGGCTGCTGCCGATGCCCGCTTATATTTGGAGAATGTCCATTTGTACCTTTAATTTCGTTAATTGTTGTTCCTGAACTCTGAATCTCATTGATAGTCGTTCCTGAAAGATATGATATAAATGCAGGCAGTATAGGAAGAATACAAGGAGATACAAATGAACCTAATCCTGCTATTGCAGAAACTAGAACAGTTGATTCTACCATGGTACAATCCTCCTCTTTCTCATTATTAGCGTCATCAACAAATGCTTTTGCTCTTAAACCAAAAGCCTTCCAGGATGGTATTAATACTTTTTTCCAACTTATATCCAAATATACCCTAACTAATCCTAACAATATCAAGTTAAACTAATTTTAAATTGATTGACGTTCCACGTCAAGTCATCTCAAAGATCTTGGTATGGTAGGATTATCTCTTTCCAGATGTTATTCAGATTTGTCAGTCAAAAAAACAAAATGATGGCTGCTAGAATACTTTCAAGTATAAATTGATTATAGCCGAAAATTATACTGTAAACTATTATTATTAGTGAAGGCAATTTAGAAACAATTTTTAAAACATAAATATATACTAACAACATCTGATAAAATACTATGATAAATCATTCAACAGTTGTATCGAGGCTTAGTATGTCCATGGCTGCCACGTCTGCTGTTTTAGTGTTATTAATAATTAGTGATTTAAAAATGCAAGCATTTGGACAGTTGCAGCCCGACGATACATTCACACCGCAGAATGGGATTCTGACTGTCCCTCCACAGATAGAAACCATCCTGTAAATCGCAGCATTAGCATAATCTTTTATCATGCTATCAAATATGAAGAAACAAGTATCAAACTATAGAAGTTATAATATAGTTATCTCAACACTCGTTTTGATTGGAATATTATTCATAGGCCTTGTTGGAAATATATATAATCAGGAGGCTGCAGCCCAGTCTTTTAATTTAAATTTACCCAACATAAAGGCAGATATTCCTGCTGCTGTTGGAACAGGGAAAATTCCAATTCAAATCGGAAACATCATTAGTACAATACAAACTGGTATCCTAGGTCCTGTTCAAAAAATCCATCTTCCGATCTTAAATAAACCTCCTGTACTTTCAGATGCGAAAAGACTTGTATTAGAAAAAGCTGAAGAAAGATTGATACCAAGTCCTAATGCTCCTACAAATCCAAATTATTCGTCTGTAACAAATGATCA